>JBHIUX010000055.1:0-7201 GCA_042138065.1 Nitrosopumilaceae archaeon | reverse complement strand
TATGTTGAAACTGATGATCTAGTTCCAAAAACAATAAGGAATTGTGATAAACAACCTGGCGATAAAGTCACAATAAAGTTTGGAAAAGATCTTGCTTGGGCTGAAATTGTCAGCCCATAGATTTAACTGATTTAATGCCTCATTACTATTTGTAAAATCATGGATTGCATCTTTTGTAAAATAGTAAATGGTGAAATCCCCGCAAAGATAATTGATGAAACAGAAAAATCACTAGCATTTTTAGACGCTTTTCCTGTTACAAAAGGTCATTCACTTGTCATCCCAAAAAATCATTATGAAAAAATGCAACAAATTCCTCCAGAAGAAAACGCAGAACTGTTTGAAACTGTAAGACGGGTTCTATCAAAGGTGGACAAGCTTACAAATGCAACACTGGTTGCTCTTCACAACGGAAAAGACAGTGGTCAAGAAGTGCCACACGTGCATATTCATTTAATTCCAAGAAGCAAAGAAGATTCAGCTGGAGCAGTTCATAGTATGTTCAAAGATAGACCAAAACCATCAGATGAGGAATTTAATGAATTGCTTGAAAAATTAAAACACTGAATTATAATGGATAAAGTCTTTCTTTCGAATCTTTATTTTCAACAATTATTGCCTTTGTAGGACATGTTTCTGCCGCATTCATTATTTTGTTGAATCCAGCTCCTTTAGGATTGATCACCTTGGATTTTGGGTTCATATGAATTAGTTTATCGATACTGAATACTTCTGGCGCAATTGTTTCACAACTACAACACGCAATACACAAGCTTGGATCAACATCAACGAAAAGATTTGGCTGCTTTTTTGGCTCTTTTGCCTTATCAAACTCACCGTTTTTGCCATCTGCATTAATTGTTGCATTGTATTCTTCCCAAAACTTTCGTTCATATTCTTTGTACCAATCAGGATCCGACTCTTCAAAATCTTTTGTGAATCTGCTCCAATCTTCTTCAGGTGTTTTTCCTGGTGAGGGTCCCCATTTAGAACGATCCTTGAAATTTTGTTTCTTCTTTGTCTTAGCTTCAGTATAGGTCCACTTTGGAGCTTGACTTTTGTTAAAGCTCTTGCGTTCATTTTTCAAATAATGATATGCTTCAGTTATTTTTTTGAATTCTTTATCGTCATTTTTTGTTTTGTTTTTATCAGGATGATGTTCTAATGCTAGTTTTCTATAGGCTCCTTTGACATCTTCAAATGAAGCATCAGAATTAACATTGAGGGTTTGGCATGCCTGATGTATGTTCACTTGGAGGTAGTATGTTCGTCTTATGTTAAAAACAATTTCATTAGAGGATTTTCGATACTTTGGTCTTAAAATCTGATTCAAACCAAGTCGTTTTCGGTTCTTGATTCTTTATTGGTGAAGAATTTATGGCGATATGAGAAAAATCTTGATTTTTGTTTGAAGAGCCATGTGTATGAAGCACTTTTGCAGGAATATAGGCTATATCTCCAACCTTGAGTGCAATGCTCTTGATTTTCTTAATTTTGAATTTTGATCTACCTTTACTGGTTTGTTTATAGAAATTCAAAGAACCATTTCCTTTTGTTACAATCAATGTTTGGCCTCCTTGGTGATGATGTAATTTTGTTATTGTGCCTTTTTTGAAAGTTACATGATAAATTTTATGTTCGGGAGATTTTACATTGGAAATTTCTCTGGCAAAGACAGGGCCTGTAAAGTAGTTTGAACTTACCTTTCTAATTTTTCCTTTTGAAAAAATATTTTCTTTTTTAATATGCTTAGTTGTCAAGGCTCTATATTTTTGTCAGAATTTTCTTTTTCTTTTCTTGAAATTCCTTTTCTGTGATTATGCCAGATTTTCTTAATTTACCTAATTTTTCTAGTGTTTTCAAATCATCTTCAGTACTATCAGTAATTTTTTTCGCAGAAGAAATACCCTTAAGAATTTTCTTTTCTCCCTCTTTCTTTAATTTCTCACTTTCTTTTTTTGCTTGTTTGCGAATTAGTTTGCTTTGTTTCTGTGCTTCTGAAGAGGCAATTTTTCCAAATTCAACTGCATCTTCTAAAATCTCATCTGCTCTTTTTACTCCCTGCTCAATGGCCTCATCAATAGCCTTGTCTGCACGTTTTAGAAAATTTGAAAGATATCCTGTTTTTTTCTTTTTTGAGCCCATTATTCTTTGTAATACTTAGTTAGAGTATATGTCTCTTATGAGCTTCATTTGTTTTGATTACGTTAAAATAAAGATAGAGTAGCTAAAGATCATCTTTGCCAAAAATTGCTTATGAAAATAAAACCATAGTTTTAAAAAAAAGTGTTGAAGAATTAGATGCCAGACGTATTGTAGAAGATAAAAAAGCGAATTCTTTTAGAACAGCTCTAAGAAAACCAAAAAAATCTGAAATTCATATTCACTCACTCAATCTTTACTATGAGGCAATTTTGATGGTTTCTGGAAAATACGAAGCAGATTTTTTCAGAAAGGCAATTCATGAAATTTCAGTGGATTACAATGTAAATGAGGTGGTATTGGGCGATGGAGTTTTTCCAATAAAGAAAAAGTCAAAGATTGTAAAAGCAATATCCAAAAAAAGTAAAAACAAAGTTGACCTTCCTCTTGAAGAGCATGTATACATTGCAGAGGAAGGCGAAATTTATTTTGATCATCATGGTCATGAAATTCGATTCCCTTTCAAACTAAACTCAAAAGTTGTTGAAAATTATCCAAAGAGAGTTTTAGCAGAAAATGAAAAAAATGTAAAAAAACCCGAAATAACATACGAGGCAGCAATTGAAAAACTATCCCAAAAACTTGAAAAACCAATCGAGCCAGATGTTAGAGATTTACACGATGAATTCATAGTCAATGAGGTTTCAGAAATTTATGTTCCAATTTTTGAAGCAAGACTTGTTGGTCCTAACAAAAAAATTAAAATTCTAAGACTTGATGCAGTAAGAAACAAAATTCTGTAACCTATCTTACAATTCTTCTGAACTGATCATTTTCATGATAGCGTTCAAAGATTTTTTCAGCTTTTGCCCATTTTCTTATCGTTTTAGGGTCTTTTGAAATTGCCTTTTTTAGCATTTCTAGGGCTGGACTTTCTTGATCCAGCGCAGCTAAGCTTCTTGCTTTAGCATACATGACATTAACATTGTCTTTTTTCTGTCTTAGTAAATCATCAAAAACTCTGATTGCTTTTTCATGTTGTCCCAGCTGTGCCAATTCAATTCCTTTGTGAAATAATGCATCCAAATGTCTTGGATTTGTTTTGCAAACAATCTGAAAACAATTCAAGGCCTCCTCATGTTTTTCCATTTTTCCTAAAACAACACCTTTGTAAAACATAGCATTTGGTTTTTTTGGGTCTAGCTTTACAGCTTCTTCTAAGCATTTTATTGCATCTTCATGAGATGATAGTCTGTCAAACAAAACACCTTTGTTAAAATGTGCTGCTGCATATTTTGGATCAGCATTGATTGCCTTGTCATAGTTTTCAAAAGCATCCTCTGTATTGCCAAGCTCTGCTTGGGCTATTGCCTTGTTGTTAAACGCTGGCGCATCATTTGGATTAATTTCTAAAATTTTATCAAAGCAAGTGATTGCGTCACTGTATTTTTTCATTTGATTTAGAGCTAGTCCTTTATTGTGTAGGGCTTCAACATTTTTTGGATCTTGTTTGAGTGCTTTGTTAAAAAGTGAAACAGCTACTTTTGGCTGATTAGCTTTTATCATTGCCATTGCTTGATAGATTAAATCTTCAGGTTTTTCTTTAGAACCAAAAAATATCATATTGGATCAAAATTCAATTGTGTTTAATAATGCTGTTGGCACTAGATAAAGCCAAATTCTTAGTGTAACAGTTTGAACTTACAAAGTCTAATATCCTTTTTTTGCAAATATAGATTAGAATGGTCAAAAGTGAAGCCCTAGTAATCACAAAGGAGAAAAAATCCGAAATCAATAAACGGATTTTAGATGCTACTCTAAATGATAAAGGACACACAAAAGAATTATCAAAAACAGATTAGATGGGTTTTAGTTTCTTTTTTTGTCGTTTTTTTCTGTAATAGGCTGAATCAAACCCCTTGTCCTGCCCTTTCATAATTTTGATTCTATAGTATTTGGTCGCCTTCTTTTCCGGAACCTATCTCTATTGCATTTGAAACAGGATGGACAAAGATCATGCCAACATTAGCATTTTCTCTAATAATTCTTATCACTTCTTTTTCTTTTTCATCTGGAACTACTACTTCCATTACGTGTTTATGTCCAAACTGTGGCGTAAAAATTTCACTTCCTTTTGCAGCATGAATCTCTGGTCTTGGAAATTTATCTCGGCCTTTCATCTTATGAACCAAAACCCCGCCTACTGGAATTTGCTTTAACCCCTCACTAATTGCCATTACATCATTTTCAGCAAGAACAATTTCAATACGAATCAAGGATTTTGCTTGTCATCAATGAGATAAAAATTTTTTTTAAATTTTGTCGTACGTGAAATCCATTGTAGATTAATATATTATACTATGAAGATACTTTCGTTGGGGCTAGATACAGGAGACACTACTTGGATTATTCTTGCAGGCAGTTTGGTATTTTTGATGATCCCAGCACTTGCATTATTTGAAGCTGGACTATTGCGAAGAAAGAACGCAGTTTCTGTTTTCATGCAGATCTTTTTCGGTCTTGGTTTTTTGAGTCTGATGTGGTTCATTTTTGGATTTAGTATGGCATTTGGACCTGATCAGTCAGGCTTGATAGGAGGATCTAATTTTGCATTTCTTCAAGGGGTTCCATGGGAAGAACCACTTGAGGAGTTTGCTCCAACAATCCCTGGAATGACATTTGTTCAATTCCAAATGGTTGTAGCTGTTGTCACTCCACTTTTGCTTACTGGAGTAATAGCTGAAAGAATGAAGTTTAGCTCTTTCATTATTTTCATTGCAGCCTGGTCAATTTTCATCTACTATCCTTTGGTTCACTGGGTTTGGGGCGGAGGTTGGCTTGCACAATTAGGAGTTGCAGATTTTGCAGGAGGAATTGTAATTCATGCATCTGCTGGAATGAGTGCATTAGCTGCTGCTATAGTTCTAGGACGAAGAAAAGACTTTGGTCCTGCAATAATGGTTCCACACAACATTCCACTTGCAGTATTTGGTGCTTCTTTGTTGTGGCTTGGTTGGTTTGGATTCAATGCTGGAAGTGCACTTGCTGCAGGAGGAATTGCAGCAAACACAATTATGGTAACTCACCTATCTTCATCAGCTGCTGCTTTAGTTTGGATTGGACTTTCTTGGAAGAGAACTGGTAAACCCAGTGTAGTTTCAGGGATTAATGGCGCACTAGCTGGATTGGTTGGAATAACTCCAGCTGCTGGATTTGTTAGTGTTGAGTTTGCTGTCTTGATTGGATTAGGAATTGGATTTGCATCTTATGCGGGATTAATTATTTTCAAAGAGAAATTGCGAATTGATGATGCATTAGATGTTAGCGCAGTTCATGGGGTTGCAGGAATTGTTGGCTCGCTATCTGTGGGAATATTTGCAAGTGCAATGATAAATCCAACCGGTCCAGTTGGTGCATTGTTTGGCAACGTGGCACAATTTGGAAGTCAAGCACTTGGCGTTGGGGTTGCCATTGCTTTGGGATTTGGTGGCACTTTCATAATTATGAAAATCATCAAAGCTGCAATGGGAGTTAGAGTTTCAGAAAAAGTTGAAGATGATGGATTAGATATTGGCGAGCATGCTGAGGAAGCATATGCTGATGAAGAAGAATACAAGCTTGGTGATAAAGAATACAAGCTTGGCAAAGATAAATCAAAAGAGAATTAACATTTTTCTTTTTGTATTACAAAGTATTACTAATTTAAGATGATAATATGCTCATAAGGTGTTCAAAAAAACAAACAACTAGTTTTATGATACATTTTGTGACCATAGTCATCATGAAAGCAGAAATTTCAACGAACAAAGGTACACAGGTACTTGAACTTGAAGTTAGCCCACCAAATTGGGCTGGCGAGCTTTTCAAAGAGCATCAAGCAAAAAAGATGGCCTCTTTACCAGCAGATGAAATCATTTCTATTCAAAAAGGAACTGTTGGATTAAAAGCATCGATGTATCCTAAATCACAAAACAAAATTCCAAACAAAGGACTAGTAATTAGTTCCGCTAGAGGTACAAAAATCCGTACCCTATAATTTTTCTTTTCAGCTTAACGACTTGAATTTTTTCATAGCTTCTTTTGCAAGTCTTTCTAAATCTTCAGGTCCAACTTTTGTTGGGTCATCAGATGCCAAGGCTTCATTATATTCATCTTCGCTGTTTGAGAGTTTTTTTGATTTTTTGTCAGCCAAGAATACTAATTCGTTTTACTAGTACTAGAGTTTTTCAGAAATTCTAGCCGAGGCTGAAATCATGGATTTGATGTCAGAATTAGAATGAGCAGAAGAGATTGCTCCAAGTTTTCCAGGCAAAAAGAATATGCCGTCATTTACAATCATCTCAAAATGATACTTCTGAAGTAATTTAGAATCACATTTTGCAGCATCTGAAGAATTTGTAATTTCAGAAATTCCTCCTTTTCTGAAATGTGTCATAAAAAGAGAACCCATTCCTGTAGCAATGACTTTGCCATCAAAGACCTTGGTTAACTCTTTTCGTGCCAAATCTCCAAGCTTGTTAATTTTCGAATACAGAGTTCCACGATTTTTCTTCAAGTAGGATAGTGTAGAAAATCCAGATGTCATTGTTGCAGGATTTGCAGAAAATGTTCCACCGCCAATGTATGCTCTTTCTGCTTTTGCATGCTTGCTGGTATCTGCAATTTCCATGATTTCCTTTTTTCCTGCCATCACTCCAATTGGCATTCCTCCCCCAACAATTTTTCCCAAAGTCACAATGTCAGGATCTAACTTCATCGTAGGATAAAGACATCCAAATCTAAATCGAAATCCTGTGACAATCTCATCAAGCAAAAACAGAGAGTTATTTCTGTGGACAAATTCCTGAATCCCTTTAAGGTAATCCTTAGTTGCCGGGATACATCCGCCCCCGCCAAGTAATGGTTCTATGATCACTCCTGCCAAATCCTTTCTGACCTTTTTCAAAATGGCAAGAGATTTTTCTAAATCATTGTATGGCAATGAAACAATTTGCTTTTCATTTACCAATCCACTTGATTCAGATTCTGAAAATGGCCAGTTGACCGTCTTTAGTAATTC
>JBHIUX010000054.1:0-7295 GCA_042138065.1 Nitrosopumilaceae archaeon | reverse complement strand
TTTGTTTTTGATAAAATTCATTGGGATGTTTTAACTCCATACAAAGGTCAATCATATTCTATTGAATCAGAAGAGGCACCATGGAGTCAGGAAGGTACTGGTTATCCAATGGGTCTTCAAGAGGGTTACTATCCTAGTACTCCCTCTGATACACTAACTCCTTTTAGAAATGAATGTGTAGACATTCTGAATTCACATTTTGGTGTTTTATGTGATAATCACCATCATGAGGTAGCTACTGCGGGTCAATGTGAGATAGATATCAGATTCGATTATCTTACTAATGCTGCTGATGCTACTCAATCATACAAGTTCGTGATAAGAAACATTGCAAAAAAACACCACAAGATTGCTACATTAATGCCAAAACCAATCTCAATGGATTCTGGTTCTGGTATGCATACCAATGTAAGTTTGTGGAAGGGAAAGAAAAATGTGTTCTATGATGAAAATGATAAAACAGAGCTTAGTCAAATTGGTAGATATTTTTGTGGGGGCATACTTAATCATGCAAAAGCATTATCTGCAATATCAAATCCAACGACAAACTCCTATCATAGACTTGTACCAGGTTATGAAGCTCCAGTGTATATTGCATGGAGTGGAAGTAACAGATCTGCAATTGTTAGAGTACCGTTACATTTCAAAGGACCAGAGTATTCATATCTAAAACGTTTAGAGTTTAGAGCTCCTGATCCTTCTTCAAATCCATATTTGGTTTTTGCAGCAGTTCAAGCAGCAGGTCTTGACGGAATTAAAAAGAAAATGGATCCTGGTGATGAAGTCCGTGAAGATATCTACAAGATGAGTAAATCTGAACGTGCAAAAAGAGGAATTGGGGTTTTGCCGGCTAATTTAGGCGAAGCGCTAGATGCACTTGAAAGTGATCGAAAATTCCTTACTCCAATATTTACAAATGATGTAATTGATAAAATCATAGAGTTAGAAAGAAAAGATCAGAGAGAAATTTCCATTAGGCCTCATCCTCATGAATTTTATCTATATTTTGACGTCTAGTTCTAAAATCTTCCAGTCATCTGAAATACAAAATAAAGAGAAATAGCTATCAAACCAAATCCCCCGCCGAAAAAAATTCCTTTTTTGCTTTCAGATGTTGCTGCTTTGTATACTAATACTCCTCCAGCAAGACCAATAAACAAAATTAGTGTTCCAATAATCACAGGTTCAAAACTTGTTTCAGTGATAATTGGATGGAAAAAGCCAGCAAGTAATGCAAAAAAGGCAACAAGGTAGATGTATTTTATACCAGTAACTGCTTTTGTTCCAAGCTTATTCATTAAATCAAGTAAAAATAGTAATCAAATAAACTTTTGAAGAATTGTTAAACTGCACAAAAATTTACATCATGCCGCCCATGTCTGGCATTCCACCCATACCAGGCATGCCGCCCATACCACCCATTCCAGGTGGCATTCCACCTTCTCCACCACCAGGAGGAGCAGAAGATTTTGCAGTTGCAATAACATCATCTATTCTAAGTATCATACATGCTGCTTCCGATGCAGCAGAAACAATTTGTAGTTTTACTGCTAATGGTTCAATGATATCACTCGATTTCATGTTTGCAATTCTAGTTTTCATTACATCAATTCCTGTCCATTTTTCTCCTTTGAGTTGTTTTGAACGCAAAGAAGTTAGTGTATCAATGGGATCCATTCCAGCGTTTTCTGATAATGCTAATGGAATTGATTCTAAAGAGTCAGCAAATTTTTCAGCTGCTAGTTGTTCTCGGCCTTCAAGTGATTTTGACCAACTTCTTAATTTTGCAGCAGCATAAGTTTCAGGTGCGCCACCTCCAGCAACAATTGATGGAACCTCCATCACGTCTTTTACTACCATAATAGCGTCATGAACAGATCTTTCAACCTCATCAACTACTCTTTGAGAACCACCTCTTAACAGGAGGGTTACTGATTTTGGATGTCTGCAACCTTCAATAAACACCCATCTATCTTCTTCAATTTTTCTTTCTTCCACAAGTGCCGCAGAGCCCAAATCTTTTTCAAATAAATCGTCGAGGTTTGTTACAACTCTAGCACCTGTTGCTTTTGCTAATTTTGTTAGGTCACTTTCTTTAATTCTTCTAACTGCTAAAACTCCAGCTTTTGCTAGATAATGTTGTGCCATATCATCAACACCTTTTTGACAAAGAACAACATTTGCGCCAGAGCCAATTACTTTATCAACCATTGTTTTTAGCATTCTGTTTTCTTCGTCTAGAAATGCTTTCAGTTGTTGTGGATTTTGTATATTGATTTTAGCATCAGTTTCTGTTTTACTGATTTCAAGTGGAGTATTTATCAAAGCGATTTTTGCATCAACAATTTTTTTTGGCATTCCTCCATGAATAACTTCTTTATCTAAAACAATTCCTTGAACAAGATTAGAATCGTTGATTGAGCCACCTGCTTTCTTTTCGACTTTAATGTCATCTTCATCAACTATGAAGTTTTCGCCTTCTTTTTCTGCAACAGCTAGAACAGCTTTTACAACTAATTCTGCTAATCCAGAAGAATCTTTTCTAACTAGTTTTGTTAGCATTGAGGTTTTAGCTATCTTAGTGAGGATTACTCTATCGTTTCCAGAAATTTTATCAGCAATATCTTGAAGAAACTGTTTTGCTTTTTTTGCTGCCTTTCTGTATCCATCCACAATTATTGTAGGGTGTACATCTTGATTGATTAATGATTCTGCATTTTCCAGTAATGCGCCAGCTAAAATAACAGCAGAGGTAGTTCCATCTCCAACTTCATTATCAGTTGTTTTTGAAATTTCAACAAGCATTTTAGCAGCTGGATGTTGTACATCAATCTCTTTGAGAATTGTTGCACCATCATTTGTTATAGTGACATCACCTAAAGAATCAACAAGCATTTTATCCATTCCTCTTGGACCAAGACTTGTTCGGACTATTTCAGCAATAATTTTTGCAGCTTGAATGTTGTTTTTCTGAGCCTCTCTTCCTTTAGTTTCAGAAGCTCCCTCTTTTAACAAAACAACTGGCATGCTTCCTCTACTAGCTGCTTGTATACTCATAATCTCAAATTTTCAGAATTCCCTTATTATACCTTGTTCAAGTTAGGATCCAATTTATTTCGAGTTTGTTGAATCGGTGTTTTTAAATTGGGAAAATGAGTGCAGAGCACATGGTCAAGTCTTCAAATAGAAAATCTTATGATAAAATTTTTTCAAAATTAAAAGATCACAACAAATGGTTTGAAAACTCAATTCCGTTGATCGCTAGTGAGAATATTCCTAGTCCTGCTGTTCGTGAGGCAATAATTTCTGATTTTGGAAACCGTTACGCAGAGGGTTGGCCAGGTGAGCGTGTGTATGCAGGCTGTGTGTACATTGATGATGTAGAGTTTGAATGTATGAAGCTTGCAAAAAAATTGTTCAAAGCAGAATTTGCAGATGTAAGGCCGATTTCTGGAGTAGTAGCCAATCTTGCAATCTATTCAGCATTTTCTAATCCTGGAGATGTGATGCTTGCTCCATCAATTCCTGCTGGAGGACATATCTCCCATGGAAAAAAGGAGCATTCTGGAACTGCGGGTCTTGTGCATGGATTGGAGATAGAATTCTATCCTTTTGATCCTGAAGAAATGACAATTGATGTAGATAAAACAAAGGCAAAAGTTGAGGAGTTAAAGAAAGTTGGACGTTTACCAAAAATTGCAATGTTTGGTGGTTCATTATTCCTGTTTCCACATCCTGTAAAGGAGCTCGCAAGTTTTCTAAAAAGTCATGGAATGCATATCAACTATGATGGAGCTCATGTTGCTGGATTAATTGCTGGCGGACAGTTCCAAGATCCATTAAAAGAGGGGGCAGATACTATGACAATGAGTACTCACAAAACATTGTTTGGACCACAAGGAGGACTTGTACTAGGTTCTGAAAAACATGCAGAGGGGATTAAAAAGGCAATGTTTCCAGGGCTAACAAGCAGCCATCATATTCATCATATGGCAGCAAAGGCTGTAACTTTTGCAGAGGCATTAGAATTTGGAAAAGATTACGCAAGAGATGTTATTAAAAATGCGAAAGTGTTTGCAGAATATCTAAATGATTTTGGTTTTAAAATACTTGGAGAGAAAAGAGGATTTACAGAGTCGCATCAAGTTGCTGTAAATGTTTTAGATTATTCTGATGGAGGTAAAGTTGAAGCAGAATTAGAAAAGGCAAACATAATTGTAAACAGACAGCTGATTCCAGGAGATATTAAAGCTGGTAGAAATTATTTTCATCCAGGAGGTATTAGATTGGGTGTCTCAGAAATTACAAGGCTTGGAATGAAAAAGTCTGAGATGAAAGAAATTGCCTCTTTTATCAAGCAGATAGTGATTGATAAAAAAGATCCAAAGAAAGTTTTAACCAAAGTAAAATCATTTAGAAAAGACTTTCAAAAAGTACACTATTGTTTTGATAAAAAACTTGGTGCGTATGAATACGTAAAGTTACGATAGTTTAGCTGGCATAATCCGTTAGCAAGGCTTGGTCGCCTTTACTTTTTCCAAAAACTAGATCAATTTCATCAGATAGGTTCTGTATTCGTCCCTGTTGATATTTACTCATCCTGTATTTTTTTGAAAGGCGTTTTGCCAGCTTTAGATATTTTTCAACTGATGCTCTTGTAATTGTTTGAATTAGTTTGTGACCACAAACACAATGTTGTAAAAGTGGCATTCGCCTAAAACTTCTTCCACAAGCAGTGCATCTAAAACTTTGTCTTGCATATGCTCTGAGATTTCCCATAATGTCTGGAATAAGATGAGTTGAAATTACATTTGAAATGATTTCATTTGTATCAACTGCATCAATGAGGTCTGCATTTCTAATTTGCATGTCTAATTTATCCAACATGGAGCCAAGGGTAGAGTATGCACTTCTAGATTTTGATGTAGTGAGAGATGAGGTAGAATGAGTGTAATTGTATCCGTAAAATTGTTTCTTTGTTTCTAGTCTAGATTTTATAATTTCTACTGATGTCACATCAGATGCTTTTTGTTCTAGTTGTGCGGACTCAAAAAATTCAAGAGGAAAGTTGTTTGTAACTTCAAGATTATGTGCTTGTGGTTGGGATTCATGTGGTAATACGAGTGGTTGGATAAGTAATGGTGCATCCATTAATCCCCCAATATTATCAGATAGAAACTGCCTTGAAAAATTCAATAAACTATCCATTAACAACATTATAGAGTCTGCATCACCATCTGCGTCACGTCTTTTTGCAGAATGCCAGTTTGGTGTGGCAAAACAAACATGTGTATTTGTATAACCAATTATTCGTCCAACTATTCCAACAGAGGTGTGAGGCGCTAATCCAATTACAAGATGACCAATTAATTCTTCAATATTTTTTACATTATAGAATAAAGTTCGATCATAAAATTTTTCTAACTCAGTATCAATGTATTTACAGATATTAACGAGATATTTTCCACTTTCAATTGGAATAATAACATCTTGCATTCTAAGTTCTACAATTTGATTTGGATCAGATAGTGTGTTGCCGTCTTTATCTTGAGTGTATCCTAATTTTTTTAGTTTTTCAATTGATGTTCCAATCCATTTTGGTTTAAAATGAGTTAAAGGGGAATTTGTTGCATCAAAACGAACTGTTCCGTCTTTAAAAACAGTTAATCCAAAACCTTGTCTTATTAGTCCTTTAGAAAGTGGTTCTGCGATTTTTTCTTGATTGATTAATTCTTTTACTCCTTTGAATGGTTCTTGTGCCCTAATCCCAATTTTTTTTTGTATAAACATTAATTTCTTTTTTAGTGGAAAAGGTTGGTAGGAGTGGGATAATGTGTTTTTTTTACACTTTTCACAAAATGTAGAATTTAATGAGGCCCTACAGGTTGGACAAATGTGAGCAATCGATGTTTTCTCACCGCAAGTTGAACATCTAATTCCAATTGATGGTTCATTACATTTCTTGCAAATCCTATTGAAAATTTTTGTGTAAAAGTTTGGTTGATTAGATGCTTTTAGTAAATCGCGGGTTGGTCCTCCTTTTTCACCAACTGGGAATAACGCATGTATTGGTGGCTTCATTTGTCTAGGTGCTGCTTTTTCTGGCCTACCAATTCTAACACCAATTGAAGTAGAGAATTTTTTTCGTAAAGTTATTCCAGATGTGTTTGAAATGTTTTCTAGAACTGAGCGTGAGTTGTTGTACTTTATTGGTTGTCTAAAAAGTAAATTAAAGAAAATTTTTGCCTCATCTTCTTCAAGTATGATACTAGTGTTATGCGTTTTATGAGGAACGCCAAGTTTTTCTAAAATTGGTTTGCATGTAATAGGATAATGAATTGATTTTTCTTGAATGTCAGTAGGAAATAAGATTTCAGTGAATTCTTCTGATGATATTTGATCCCAGTAGTAGAGATATTTTGGATATAGAGGAATTTGAAATTTTAAAGATATTTCTAACGCTTCGTCAAAAGTAGGAATTTTTTGAAGAAATTGTGTAATGTACTCGCCTTGAAGTTTTTTTTCCTCAATTGTTTTTTTGAGTTCTTCAATCCAAAATTCTTCCACATATCCTGATGGAATTAGTTTTGCATTGTTTTCTAAAAAATCCCCAAATGAAATCAAAATGTCTCCTAGATGAAGAATTTTTTCAATTTCGTTTTTAATTTTAATTCCATGTTGAACGTCTTGAATTTTTACAACGTCTCCGTTTTTGAGTCGGACAGTTGGTGTTTCGATTGAATCAACAAATGATACTGTTGCGCCTTTACTTGGAATGTTGATTTTTACTTGAGTGCCAACTGCAATGGTATGATCTAAAATTTCAGCTATTACTGGATGAAATCCAACAGCTGAAAATCCAGTATTGCATGAGCGGCCATACCTTAATCTAAATCCCCCAAGCTTGTTTGGCATGGATAAAACGGAACGTCCGGTAATTACCTCTCTCATTCTTTTTGCAGCTGCATCTTCTTCATCATCTCCTGTTTGAACTGCTCCTTCTAGTTCGTTTAACCACTCCCAATCATCTAAATTGTAAAACTCGATTCGTTTCAAAAGTTTCTTAGAGCGTCCAATTAGGCCGTCATTTAGAACACGTAAAGCGCCCCCCCTTACACGATCAGTTTTGATTCTTGCCATTCCTTTATGGTTTACAACCTCAAACGGATCAGTGTCTACACCATCAAGCTCTACTGGAAGATTAGAAATTACTTTGACAATGTCTTCATCTAATACATGAAATTGAAAGCTGCTTGCCTCTCTTTCATAGATTCTTAGCTCTTCAACAAATCTTC
>JBHIUX010000053.1:4731-7302 GCA_042138065.1 Nitrosopumilaceae archaeon | reverse complement strand
GTGGTAATTAGATACTCAAAATTATGCTTTATTCCAGTTACAATGTTATCAAATTCGTCATTGTGTACAACAAGCAAAATTGCATGAACATCGCCATGGAGTTCTCCCTTTTGTTTTTCTTCTGCAATGAAGCTTCTGATACAAGTTCGAATAGCATCAGATTTTCCTGAGAATCCTAATGATTTTTGCAGATTCTCTAATTCCTTTAGAATATCATCATTTAGTGAGATGGAAATTATAGGCACAGCCTTGAATATTATTAATTTTCATATAAAGTTTTAATTAAAATTATTAACTTTTTGTAGATTTATTAATAATATTTAGCCTTAGACGAATATGGATAATCAGACAAAAGCTGCTATTCTAACAATAGCAATAATCATTCCACTTTCATCAGTATATATCTGGAACTCTGATGAATCGCTTGTTTTAGCATCTGCTGATTCAGAAGAAATCTCTGCAATTGTTTCATTTTATCCTCTTTACGAGTTTACAAAGCAAATTGGTCAAGACAAAGTTAACGTCTCAATGTTAATTCCACCTGGAGTCGAACCACATGATTGGGAACCAACAATCAGTGATCTTCAAAAAATGCATGAAGCCGATATTATTGTAATCAATGGAATTGGTTTTGAAAATTGGGTTGAAGACATTGACACTATCAATTCAGATGTAATTGTAGTGGATACAAGCAAAGGAATTTCTATTATTAGTGGTGACAATTCTGATCATTTTGAAAATTTAGCTGGTGATCCACACATTTGGCTAAATCCTGTAATGGCAAAAACACAGGTACAAAATATTGTGGATACACTAGTGTTAATTGATCCTGAAAATGAAAAATTCTATAAACAAAATGCTTTATCCTATCAAAATAAACTTGATTCATTAGATTCAAAAATTAAAACCGAATTATCACCTTGTAACAAAGACTTCATTGCATTTCACAACGCATTTTCATATTTTAGCTTAGAATATGGATTAAAACAACATTATATTGTTGATTCTAACGAACCAAACATTGGACCCACACTAAAAACGTTGGAGACAGTAATTAATTTAGCTAAAACTTATAACATTAATGTAATTTTTACTGAGGAATTTGTTGATACAAGAGCATCTCAAGTAATTGCAAATGAAATTAATGCAAAAGTACTTGTCTTATCTCCAATTGAAGTTGTTGAAGATAATTCAGATTATATTTCAAAAATGGAAAATAATCTTTCGAATCTAAAGGAGGCCTTGTGTAATTGAAAGTTGTTGAGATAAATGATCTTACAGTACAATATCCTGGAGTTAAAGCACTTGACAACGTTAGTTTTTCAATCAATGAAGGTGATTTTCTAGGTATAATTGGTCCAAATGGTGCTGGAAAATCTACTTTATTCTCTTGCATGTTAGGAATTTTAACAAACTACAAAGGTACCATAAAGTTCTTTGGTGAAGATATTAGTAAATCAAAAAATTATCTAAAGCAAATTGGATATGTTCCTCAAAAACCTGTTTTTGACAAAAATTTTCCAGCTACCGTAAAAGACGTTGTAAGTATGGCATGGACTAATCATTCAGATAAAGAAACAATCGATCAAGTCCTTCAGCAGGTTTGGATGCATGAGCTTGGTGATAGAAGAATAGGAGAGTTATCTGGAGGACAGCAACAACGAGTATTTATTGCAAAAGCATTAGTAAACAAGCCAAAAATTTTGATTCTTGACGAACCAGTAACTGGAGTTGATGCTCAAAGTAGCGAAATTTTCTATAGTATTTTACGTGAATTAAATGAAAAACAAAAGATTACAATAATCTGGTCATCACACGACATGGATGCAGTAAATAAACTTGCAAACAAGGTTGCATGTTTGAATAGAACATTATTCTTCCATGGAAAGTCACACGAATTCTTTGAGAATGAAGAACTTGTTAAACAATATTCTGAAGCATCAATGCAGCAACACATGCATCATCACGAGACACATTGAGTTTTGAAATCTTAACTTACGGATTTATGCAAAGAGCAATAATTTCTGGAATAGCAATTGCTATACTTTGCTCTGTTGTTGGGTTGTTTTTGGTTCTAAGACGTTACTCATTGTTTGGTGATGCAATTGCACACTCTTCATTTGGTGGAATTGCACTTGGATTAATGGCAGGAATTTATCCATTGTGGACTGCATATGCCGTTTCTCTTGGTAGCGCACTTGTAATTACTAGAATTCGGAATAGATTCAAAATTTCAGGTGATGCATCTGTTGCAGTTTTACTTTCTTCTGGAATTGCAGTTGGACTAGTTTTGATTAGTATTTCTGGAGGTTTTACAATTGATATTTTCAGCTTTTTGTTTGGTAGCATACTATTGGTGAGTACTCAAGATACCATCTTGATTCTTAGCCTCACAGGCGTAATTTTAGTCGTGATTTTGCTTCTTTACAGACAAATTGTCTATTCTACATTCAATGAAGAGCAAGCCAAAGTTAGCGGAATTCCTGTTGAAAAAATAAACTATCTGATTGTTTTTCTAGCTGGAATCACTGTTGTAACCTCAATTCAACTAGTTGGTATATTGTTAATTTC
>JBHIUX010000053.1:0-4631 GCA_042138065.1 Nitrosopumilaceae archaeon | reverse complement strand
TAGCTGGAATCACTGTTGTAACCTCAATTCAACTAGTTGGTATATTGTTAATTTCCGCATTATTTGTTATACCAAATGTCACTGCAATAATGTATGGTAGAGGATTCAAACAAACTTCTTTACTATCCATTTGCTTTGCAGTATTTTCAGTAATAGTTGGCATTGCAATATCTTATGTTTTTGACATTACACCAGCTGGAACAATCGTATTGTTATCCATTGGTCTTTTTGGAGCAACAATTGGAATTAAAGCAGCAGGTCTGATAAAACACTAAGAAGAAATTAATGAATTAATTCTTCTTTTATCTTTTACATTCTTTACAAAGAACAATGATGTTGCAATAATTCCAAGAGAAATTAGTGGTGATGCAATTTCAGTATATTTTGGCTCAAATCCTTGTTCATCCGAAATGAATATTTTACTTGAGGGCACTTCTGTGATCTTTATCATGCCAATTTTTCCTCCACGCTGTTCTGCAAACCAGATGTTGCCATCACCATCAATAGTCATGAATTGTATGAAAGATGTTTCAGTAGGAACGGGAACTTCAATTATATTATTTTTATCAGGATCATATACTGAAAACTTGTCAACAGTGTGTTGAGCGATCCAAATATTTTCAAACCTATCAAATGTTGGATCATTTGGTAGTGCTGTAGTATCAACTACTGAAATTTTTTTGTAAGTTTCTAAAACTGGATTAAACTTTATGATTCCACCATTTTCATTGTGCTCTGAAATCCAAATGTTTCCTTTTTTATCAAAAGTTAATGTTTCTAGAATTGTTAGAGGTTCTTTTGGTGGAATTTCTTTAATCTCATCTGTTTTCAGATCAATGTATCCTATTTGTCCTTCAAGTGTTTGTGTAAACCACATTTTTCCACTTGGGTCAAATAACAAACCAAATGGACCTGAATCAACAGTTGGTAGAGAATATACCTTAAACTGTGCAGTTTTTTGGTCGTATTTTAGAATGGAATTCTTTGTAGGCACAGAAACCCACATGTTGTTATCAGAATCAACCTCTAAGAAAACTGGACGTGGTGACGCAATTAGTGGGTCTAGCTCTGGCAGTGAAATCAATTGAAATTCATTTGTATTTGGATTGAAAAATCCTATTTTTTCTGAAGCTGTATCTGTAAACCAAACCTTTCCATCATTATCAATTTCTAATGAAATTGCAATTTGTCCATCAAACTCAAATGATTCTAATTGTTTGTCATCAAGTGAGAATTTCCAAAGCTTTGGTGCAGTTGAATCACTTATCCAAATAGAATTTTTTCCATCATAAATTGGATAAAGTGGACCAGCAAACTCTGGAAAATTGTATTCAATTAATTCAATTTTGAGATCTTCAAGCCCAGGTTTTACAAGTAAATTAAGAAAAACACTTTCATTTTGATTTTGGGTTCGTTGAGCTTCTAATTCTATTTGCCAATTACCAGAAAAACCAAATGTTATCTCACCTTGAAATTCATTAGAATTAATTTGACTCATTGGAACTTCAATTGGTGCAATGTTTCGTTGTGGATTTGAAACTCTGACCTTTAACTGATCAAAATCAGAAAGAGGTATTCCTATTACATCAGATACAGTTAATGAAATTGAATTTTTTCCACTTGTAAACGGTTCAATTTTTACGTTAAATTTTGCATTTTCAGAAAATTCTACCGTACTAAATCCTTGAACTATTTGTTGTGCTTCTGCTTGTTGTATTTCCCCTGCAGGAAGTGTTCCATTTGCTAATAACGCTACAACCCCAAGTAATGCAATACCAAGTGCTGCTTCAACTTTTAATGGATTTTTTAGTTTCTTTGAAACAACAATTGAACCATTATGAAAATTCTTTATGGCAGGATTTTGAATTTTATATTGGTGATAACCACCAAGTCCTATCATTATTGCAGCAAGAACAATTTTTGTAATGATTAATTTTCCATAAACTGATTCAGTAATCAAACCAACATCGTCTTCAAGAAACCACATAAGTGTAGGGCCAGAAATTATTACAACACCTATCATCATCACAAAAACAATTGAAAATCTGGGAATTGCAGCAAGCGTTAATTTTTCTCCAATATCGTCTTTGAGAGAGGAAAATGCAGGTAGCAATGCAAATGTAAAAAAGATTATTCCGCCTATCCATACTGCTGCAACAAGATTATGAATATAATCAAGTACAACTGGCGGGGCCTTTTCACTTGCAGCACCATGACCCATCATTGTAGTTGTTGCAATCAATACAAATGATAAGACAAGTAATGGGATCTGATTTCTAATAGACAGTTTTTTTGTTCGCTCTAATGCAAACCAAATGCCAAGAAGAATTATTGTAATCATCATTCGAATAATCCATGTTTCACCAAATGAAGTTTGTAATGCATCAAATGCTGATGTTTGTAATCTTATTGTTTGAACCACTAACATCAAAATATTAGAAGCAAAAACAACTATCAATCCTATTCCAATTAATGTCATAAACTTGCTGTGATAGACTGATTGAAATTTATCGAAATTTGTCTTGATCAAAGTTTTGTTTTGTGTTCCCCAAATCATTATTGATGCAATTACTCCCCCAAGAACAATTGTTTGACCAACAAATCCAGGAAATCTTGATGCAGCTTCTGGGAAAAATACAATATCATAAATGTCTCGTTCAGCTTCTTCAGGAAGTTCTCCTAACTCTACATCTCCAACACCAATTACAAATGCATAATCAACTAAATGTCCATCAACCTTTGATAAAACTTTGCTTGTAATAGTATACACTCCTTCTTCTAGTGGAGGTGTTGTTACAACTAGCGAATTCTCATAATCATAATACTTTGTATCTCTATTATCAATTTGATTTCCAGCAGCATCTATTACTTTAATTACACTAAAGCTTAGCTCAACTGCTTCAGAGTAATGCGTAATGATTTCTGTTGTTCCAGCTTGTACATTTGTTGAACGTGGTGGATTTGTTTCTTCCAAAAAGGGGTGAGCAAATGCAGCAGGAAAACTTATCATGAAAATCAATAATGAAGCAAAAAGTAATTTTTTCATTTTATTACAAAACAACCTCCAGTTAATTTAAACACATTTACTTTGTAGGGTTTGAAAATTTAAGTAATAATTATAACATGTGAAACACGTTTGCAAAATGTGAAATTATCCATAATTTTTGCTAGTTTGCTATTAATTGGAATTCCATCAGCATTTGCTCATACTACAGATTATGTCGGACCATACGAATTTGAGGTAGGCTGGGAAGATGAGCCTCCAGTGGTTGGATTGCCAAATTTCATAGTTTTTGAAATTACTGAGCAACAGACTGAGCAAGTCAAACTGGGTATTACAAATGCATTCAAGAACATGGATGTAACCATCAAATTTGGTGGAGTTGAAAAAACTATGGATATTATTTCTGATCCAAAACCAGGTCATTACAAATCAAAAATTATTCCAACAAAGACTGGTTCTATTGTACTACAATTTCATGGAGAACTTAATGACGTACCAGTTGATCTTACATTGCATCCAGAAGCTGTTGAAAATACTGCAGTACTCGACTTTCCACCAAGACAAGCTTCTTCAAACGAAGAAATTGGTCCATTAAAAAATGCAATATCCTCGCTTCAAAAAGATGTTAGTGATCTAAAGTCTGGCGTTACTTCAGTTGAAAATATCACTGATGAAAATACATACAACTTTGCTGTACTTGGATTATCATTGGGTTCAGCTGGTGTAATCTTAGCAATAATTGCTATGTTAAAAAGAAAATAAGAAAGAGTATTTTCCTAAAGTCTTGGAATTACTCTGGATTTTGCACTTATTGCTATGATACTTACAATGGCTACGCCAAGAATCATCATTGCAATTGTTCCAAACTCTGGTACGATTTTCTTTGTTGCTACTTCACCGATAGGTCCAGTAAATGGCTCGTCTATTCCATAACCAAGGAATTCAACTTTAACGTCTACTGGTTTTGCATCAGATGCTGCTGCAGGTAATGCCATTGTCTTGTGAGTCATTTTACCATCATGGTCATGAACTCCTTTGTCATCAAGAACTGTTTTACCATCTTGTGTTGCCATGATATTGTAGTTGACATGTTCAACAGCTTTGCCCATTTCAGTAAATGTTATAGTTACGTCCATTGTTTGACCAGCTTTTCCTTGAGTAGTTTGAATATCTACCATTAGTCCTTCTCCTCCGGCACCTTCTGCTTCAACCATTACAGTTCCAACCATCCAAGGATGAACCATGCAAAAGTATGGAAAAGTTCCAGCTTCCTCTGCTGTCCATTCGAAGATAGCTCCTGCAATCATTAGATCACTGTTGAAAACTCCATCTGGTCCATCAGCTGCAGTTCCACTTGTTACAGTATGCGCAGCAGTGTCAGTGTTTGACCAAGATATGTTATCGCCCACATGAGCTGCAACTTCCTTAGGAATGAAACATCCTTCGGTAGTATCTTCACATCCTGGAACACCAGAACCTTCTGCCATAGTGATCTCAATAGTTGCATCACTTGCAAATGCTGTTGGCACCGTTAGTCCAGCAACAATTGCAAAAAGTACAAAGAAAGAGCCCATTGCTAACGTCTTCATTACGCACAATACAATCTGAGTCAAATAAAAACCTCTCT
>JBHIUX010000052.1:0-7381 GCA_042138065.1 Nitrosopumilaceae archaeon | reverse complement strand
GAAATGCTATACAAAAAAGGCAAAATCTAAACTAATTTTGCAATTTTTTCATTAGAAAACATATAAGATACAAAAATATTCACGGATCTAGGCGATTCTAGGTGGCCAAGATTGACGATTTGGATTTGACAATACTGTCGGAGCTATCTGCTGATGCATCGATTTCTGTTCCAAAGCTGTCTGAAAAAATAAAGGTAAATCCTTCCGTTGTTTATTCTAGAATCAAAAGGTTGGTAAAGAAAAAACTAATCGAACGCTTTACCATTATTGTAAACGATCAAGAGTTAGGCTATCAAGTCAAGGCACTTGCTGGAATCAACATGGATTCAAAAAAAAGAGATACAATAATTGATGAGTTGTTTAAGATCAAAGGCGTTAGGGAAATTGCTGAAGTGACAGGCAGATTTGATATTTTGGTAACACTGTATGCTCATTCTCTAGATGAAATGCACCAGATCGTTTCAGATAAGATAGGAAAGATCGATGGAGTGATTTCCTCAGAGTCATTTATTGAGATGAAGACTAGAGAAAAGGCAATGCCATATATGCCATCAAAATAAGGTGAAACGTATTGCAGAAACAAAAAACACAATCACGTTTTGCAGTATATTATGAATTAACGAAGCCAAAGATTTGGTATCTTTTGGTATTTACTGCATTTGGTGCTGCCATTACTGCTTCTAATATCTATGACATTCCAATTTCCGGAGCCACTTGGGCCCTGATGATTGGCGGGGTTGCAGCTGGCTCTGCTGCGGCAAACACTCTTACAAACTATCATGATAGAGACATTGATGCCATTATGGAAAGGACTAAAGAAAGACCAATTCCATCAAAGAGAATCTATCCAGCTGAAAAGGCTAGAAATTTTGGATATGTTTTAGCTGCTATTAGTCTTGCAATGGCATTTTCAATTGGCTTTACTACAACAATTGAACAAGGTTTGATTGCAGGTGGTTTGATGGCATTTGGTCTTTGGAATAATATTCACGTTTATTCCTATTTACTAAAAAGAAAAAGCAGAGCAAATATTGTTCTTGGTGGTTTTTGTGGAGGAGTTCCAGCTTTAATTGGTTGGGTTGCTGTTACAACCATGGGATTATGGTCACTTGGATTAGTAATGGCAGGTCTTGTGTTTATTTGGATTCCAATGCACATTTGGGCACTTACACTTCACTTTAAAGAAGATTACAATAAAGTAGATGTTCCAATGCTTACAGCTGTTCAATCAGAAAAAACATCTGCTAGAGTAATTGCTGCCTCCACGGTAATGATGGTATTGTTTAGTATTGTTCCATTCTTTTTGACTTTAGAAAATGGAGACCCAATGATGGGCCCTGTGTATTTATGGACTGCCATTGCTTCTGGTGCTTTAATGATTACATTGTCAGCATGGGTCGTTTCAAAAGGTAGTGAGAAATCTTCATGGACTTTATTCAAATTTTCGAGTCCATATCTTACAGTGTTGTTTATTGCACTAATGGTTGATTCAGCTCTCTAAGGAGCAAATGCGGTATAAAGAGCAACTAGTCCAACAATTCCTATTAGAGCAAGTCCAATTGCTTTATTGGTGTCATCCATAATTTCGACCTATGAGTATTGTTAATTAACAAAATATACGATTCTCAAAGTTGATACTTAGTTATTTAAAATTCTTAAAACCTTTTTTGCTGTCTCATCAATATCTGCATGTTTTTCAGCAGAAAGAAGCAAGATATTTTTCTCCACCGGAAAACTAAACACTACCACATTTTTTCTTCTTGAAGCAGAGTATTCTACTTCTCCAAGATATTGATCAAATTCACTTCTAGTGACCACACGAAGAGCCACCTCCATGAACATTTTTTTCTGAACTGTTTCATCCTCAAAGGGTTTTATGCCATCTTTCATGCCTCCGGCAATCAGATTTCCCATCTTATCTATGACTCCGGCAAATCGAATTTCAGGTTCATTAAGCAATGCGCTGCATTTTTGTTCATATGAGGAATTATCGGTCTGACTCATGTAAGAATTGGTGTTTTATAGACAAATAATAAAGATTCGAAATGTTACTTGAATTAAAAAATTCTAGGTTCCAACGAAATAAGCTAACACTTGAAAGGTCTTTTCCATGTCGGGACGTAAAGTCAGATAATAGTATACTATTTTTAATAATAGCGGATGCACGATAGCAATTTATGCTATTTTTCTTATAACCAACGCGAAGAACTGATAAATTATCTTTTATCCATAAACTGTTTTTGAAAAATTAGCTGCAAGATTCTGAAACTTCATCTGGATTTACATTAATTTCTATTGTTGTTATTCCGTGTCTAAGAATAATGTCACATTCACTTTCACTAGAATCATCATAAAAGCATTCAGCTGAAACTGTTGGTGTATTTCCTGGTAAAACTACTGTAGCAAAACCAAAAGAGTTTGTTATAGTATAGTAATCAAAATTATTTGTTGAAACTTTGCATTCAGCAAACTTAATTGGACGGTCATTTACATCCTTGAAGATTATCATCAATTCTTTTTCATAGTTTTCTGCATAAGCTGGTATAATAGATAGGGATAGAATCAATGAAATGCCAATTAGCGCAGATATGACTAATGGAGTCATTTAGGAAATGTGTTAGAAAGAGAAATTATTTAATTTGGATCATTTGTAAGAATATAATATTACAAGCATGGCAGAGCAACCAATTGATCCTGATAAAGTTACTTCATGGTGCGAGATTTGCAAAAAGGAAGTAGTTGGCTATTCAAATTGGATTAAACATCTAGATTCTATAGAACATAAAGAAAATCAAGAAAATGAAGAATCCCTCTAATTCTCATGGGATAAGAATGGTCTGACTCTTCCAGAGGGATTCTCTGAGGTGCATAACATATTACTGCACAATAAGATTGGTATGTCAAAAAAGAAAGTAACATTGGTAAAAATAATAATTTTGCAATACTCTGCAATACCGAAAATTAATAATCATGCTCTACCAAATACGGAAATTTAGAAATGTAGTTAAATAAAGAGAATTTGTAACTAAATCCTTGTCACTGGAAAAAATAATCTGTCATCATTGTCATACAGAGATTGTCAGATATTATAATCACAGTTACAGAGGGGATAGGGGAAGATGCCCTATTTGTGAAGTGGATTTTCCTTTAGAATAATGCAGTATTATAAAAGAAATCGATTTTTCATTAGGAAATTATAAAGTTAAAAAGTAGATTAAACCAATTAAATTCTGTGAATTTGCGTTTCAAAATGATTTTTGCCGTTTCTGTAATCTTTGTATTATTTGGTACAAGTTCTGCCTTTGCTGAAACATATACCATAAACATTCCAACTGGTGCTGCTGATCCTAACGCTCCATATTTTTGGCAAAGTGAAAAAGATGGAAAGGCAACAGGTGAAATCACGATCAAACCGGGCGATACAATAGAGTGGTCAAATGCAGATACTGCTTTTCATACTGTCACCTCAGGAGTTTCTCCTGATTTAGGTGGAGATGGTGCTGATGGACAGTTTGATAGTGAATTTTTTTCTGTTGGCGAATCTTGGTCACATAAATTTACTGAATCTGGAACATTTCCTTATTTTTGTTCTATACATCCATGGATGGCAGGAATAGTTATTGTAGAATCTGGATTTAGTGTAATTCGGAATGTTGGAGATGATGCTGGAGACGGTTCAACAACATTTGATGTTGAATATGATTTTAACAGAGTTATCGCAGATGCAACTGTTGATGTAGAGCAAAAGGCAATTACTTTTACACTTGTTGGAAAGACCAAGAATAATGATAATACTTTGACATTGTATTTGTCAAAAAATCTAATCAGTAATCCTAATGTGGTTTGGGTAGATGGTAAAACAGTTAGTGATTTTAAAGTAGTTTCTGAAGGTGGAATTAATGTTGTAACAATTCCTGTAACTGAAACTACTGAACAAGTGACAATTCTTGGAAGTTCAGTTGTACCAGAATTTGGTGCTTTGACTGCAATAGTTCTTGCAACTTCAATGGTTGCAATAATTTTTGCTACATCAAGATCAAAAATTATTCCTAAATTATCTTAATTTAGTGATTTGTACAAAATAGGATTTTTCGTTTAGCTATATTGAAAACAATTTAGCTTCGTTGCTAACGGAATGATATGAATCATTTTCAAGATGTATATCCGTGGCACAAGAAATTACTATTCATGACGAAATCATTTGTGATACTTGCCTGAAAAATATTGAGTTTTTGCCTGCAAGAGTAGTAACTATGAAAAGCCTGGAGGGAAAGATTAAGAATGCGCATTTTCACTATTTTTTTCCATGCTGGGATTTTGACTATTTATGCCAAAGATACCCAGAATATGATCTGATAAATATTGGATTTATTTATGATTCAGATTATCTTTCAAGTAAAATTGTAAAGAATTTAAAAAAGAATGAAGATCTTTGGGTTTAAAAAATAAAAGAAAAAGATGGTTCTAGCTTAGAACATCATCAATGTTTGGAACATCAGATAATTCTGGTGTTATTGGTACTGATTCTGGACCAAGACTTAGAACTGTTACACTACCAACTAACGCCATTGGAATTCTATGACCTGTGTTTGTATTGTGAACTTGTGCGTTGGTAAATGCTATTGCGAATTCATTTTCAGATCCTGCAACTGGAGCATAATGTCCTCGTAATACAACTCGTATGTCTGGTTCAGTGTCATCAACAAGCGAACCTGTTCCATGCAACATCAAATGGCCTGATCTTGCAAATCCATTCAAAGTTAGTTCAACAGGGTGACCTGAAACATCAATTGTGACAGAAGTCGTAGTTACTTTCCATACTCCTTTACCCATGTGAATTGCTTCACCTTTGAAATTAGTCATTTCTGTACCAAATGCTTGACCACCTATCACTGCCCAACCTGTAATTGGACCATTGTTGAAAAATTCTAGATCTGGATCTCTATCGATGGTGGGAATATTTGCAATGTCTGGTCTTACATCGGTAATGTATGAACGAATTCTGTCTTTGTATTGGTCACGAAGTTGTTCAATTTGATCTCTTGTTGCATCACTATCATTATTTTGGTCACGAATTTGTGCTCGTTCTTCTTTGAATTGTTCTGTTAGTGCTCTGACCTCATCTCTAATTTGTTTTCTATCTGATTCGTTTAGTTCTTCCTCAGTTGCATCAACATCATCAGTTTGTGCAAATGCACTATTAGATATTGGAGCTATTGCTATTACAAGAATAAGCGCAAGTACTGAGAAGAGTTTTACGTCTAATGTTTTCATTAAGCACTCTTTGGGATTTTACTAATAAGCAATTGCTCAGCTTTCTTACTGATAATTTCTTAGTATTTGCTTTTTTTACGCTCAAATTACAGTAATAAAATAAAATTACAAATCAAGTAGAAATCTCATAGTTATCTTATCATTTTGTTTTATTTTCATCATGTGAAACGTTGGGGCCTTTATTTCTACCTTAAAGTGATGTTTTTTCAAGTCTATTGGTTCTCCAAAAATTGTAGATTTTAGCTCATAGGTGGTATTTTTTGAAATATCAAGTGAGAATCTTGCAATTGCAAAACCTTCTGTAATTAGTTGATAATTTACTTCTTCAAGCCAATTAAAAAGAAGATATCTAAGTTCTTTTCCTGAAACTGTAATAGTTTTTTGCTCCTTTTCATCAATCTTTTCTCTATCAAGTGTTGTGTCTACTACAGATTGTCCTGCAAGAGTAAAAGCTTCATTAAGATTTGACGCAGTTACTTCAATGAATGCATCAGTTGCATGCTCTAGATATTGTATGCTCATTTATCTTTTTGATATAATGTCAGCTATTAATAACTAGAATCAAAGACTAGTGCCCATAAATCTACTTCAGCTACCAGTTTATCTACGAGATAGTACACATTAGGAATTGGTCCATTCCTGTTCAAAATTTTTAGTTTTATCTCTATGAATTTTCTCAACCTTTTCTACTGCTTTGTTTCGAATATCGGCTTCTGCTTCCAGTAGTTCTTTGATTTTTTTATGATCCTCTTTTGAAAGATTTGGTTTTTTTAAAAGCTCTTTGACATTTTTGTTATTTTTTGAAATTTTATCATTTGCCTCATCAAGAATGTCGTATGATTTTTCCCAAGAATCACTCAATGTTGAAAATAAATGACATTTTTTGTCTTTGATAGAATGACTGAATTTTTTCTGATATAATGGTAAAAGATGAAGAAAATTTAGAATACTTTATCAATACCTAAAGAGAAACCCGATTCAGCTATGAGACTAGAAATTTGGATAATTGGAGTAATGATTTTTCTTGTGGCAGGAGTTTTGGGTCTAATTGCAGCATCTCCTGATGATGTAAGCGTGCCAAAATCTACACACATGATAGAAGTTTCTGAAAAAGTTTCAATGAAAGAACCATCAACTTTGATGCCAGTCCCAGCCCCTGGATTTGAAGATGTTCCTGAAATGATTGTCAAAGAACCTGGTGCAGAAGAATTTGATGTTGAATTAGAAGAAAGTATTTCAGTTGAAGAACTTGAAGCTGTTCCAGAACCAATGGAAGCTAAAGAACCATCATTACCTGACATAGTTGAGGTAAATGTTGCAGAAGGTTCTGGTGTTCCAGGATGTGATGAAACAAACGAATGTTTCATTCCATATGAGGTTTCAATATCAGTTGGAGGAGAAGTAATTTGGAACAATGGTGACTCTGCAGCTCATACAGTAACAAGTGGAAATCCAACTGATGGTCCAGATGGAGAATTTGACAGTAGTTTGTTCATGTCAGGAACCACATTCTCATATACGTTTGATGAAGCCGGAGAATACGAATATTTCTGCATGGTTCATCCATGGATGAAAGGAATAGTTCAAGTTTCATAGAGTACAAATGAACAAGCATACTGCCATCGTTATTATTGCTTCAATAGTCATTGCTGGAACTTTGGGATTTTCTCTTTGGAATGTTTTTGCAATTAATAATTTAAAAATTGCCTCAGAGGAGGGAGGATATTTTTCGTACTTTGATTTGATGAATAATGGCAAAATAACAATGTGTAATTCACTCCCATTTTTCGTAAAGGTGGATAGATTTGAAATCATGATGTATTATGAAAATGAACACAAAGGAACCTTTACCACCGTTCCAACTACAATTTCGCCTCAATCTTCATCTATAGTTGAAGGTGAATTCAAATCAGATCTTTTTGTAGATGCGCAGTATCTTTTCTTGCATCTAGATGGGGAGTTTAGTGGTACACAGCCAATTAGAATTGATCCTACCAAAATGTTTGTTGTAACTAGTGTTGACTCGCCAATTATTGGGGTAATTCCATATTCAATAACACACCAGTATACTGGTTTTGATTTTTACAATATGATGAAAGATAGAACC
>JBHIUX010000051.1:0-7541 GCA_042138065.1 Nitrosopumilaceae archaeon | reverse complement strand
AATTATTCTAGATCGAAAAAATATTGAATATATTTTTATATTTATTTCACATGACAGAAGTATGTCTCAAATAAGTAGCCCAGAACAAATTGAGCAACAATCAAAAAAAGTCATCGATACATTGTATGGAGATGTTTCTGATTTTAGAGTCAATGAAACATTTGCGATTCCAGAGAAAGGTGCAAGAGAAGGTTGGGACGTTCAAGTGAATTTTATAAAAAATTCTCTAAAGTATACAGTTGATCTTGAAATTCAAGAAAAAGATGGCGAAGTAACCAATGCAAGACTCATTGATACAATGACTCCTCTGTAATTCTTTTTATTTTTAAATTATTTTTTATTTTAAAAAAATTTACAATGTAAGAATTTTTTTGGCTTCATGTACTTTTTCAAGTAATTCTTTTAGAAATTCATTTGAAAAACTTTCGAAGCTTTGGGAGTTTTTCTTTTTGTTTGAACCATCTTGTCTTTTTTGATATTCTTCAATTAACCATTTAAAGTCTGATGCTTTTAATTTAATAACGTGGTTTTGTGCCTCAGATTTTGATTCTAATACATTTAAAAGAAAATAACTTAAGAATTGTGCAAAGCTCTTAACCTTATATTTTTTCATATACTCATCACCTAATACTTTGTAATTTTCTTCTAGCCAATTTTTTACATCTGACCTGATTGTAATAGAGCTGTATTGCCCCCCTAGATCTATTTTGAAGTCATGTGAATCCACAGAATAATAACCACGTTTGATTTCATTCATCATGATTATCAGAGTGCTAGGAAGAAACATCCCGGGAAAATATTCATCCGTAATATTATGCAATTTTTGTACAATTGAAGGTTTTAATCCAATTGTAGAATATCCATTCCCTGGCACAACATACTAAAAGATAAGATGCTTATAATTTTTTTAGATTTGAATTTTTATGAAAAATTTATTTTTTCTTATATGATTTATAGACTCTAATTATAATCCAAAAACAACCCATTATCAAGGTTCCCCAACCAGCACCAACAAGAAATTCATTTTCGCCACTCTCAAAAGTGATTAAACCTAATCCTAGTATAATAACAATAGTTGCAATACCAAATTGCATATCCATGAAAAAAAGTTATTTTTTGAATTAATAAGAATTTAAAAAGATGAATTAGTTGGTTGTAAAAATCATTTTTTGTATCTAGGCTTTTACGATGAAAAAGATCAGTGAACCAACATGGTTATTTTTTGAAAGGTGTTAAAAAACGATCAAAGATATGAATGTGTTAGAATACGATTTTTGTTTCTTATTAAAATGTACTATACGTTTTTGTTCTCATTTCTAAGGATGTATAATACGCAATTATTTGAATACTTAAATAATTTCACTCTTTAGCACATCTGGGGCACGTTGGCAGAGTTTAACGAGTTTGGAATAGCGGTTGCAGCTTTTATTATATTAACACTTGCTGTTGGAGTAATTTCTTCAAAACTTGTCAAAAAAAGTGGCCGTCGGTTAATTGTTGCAGGAAAAAGTCTACCATTAGCTCTTGTTGGCACAATGCTTGCTGCTCAAGCCGTTGATGGAAATTCTTCTTTAGGCAATGTTGCTTTAGTTTTTGAATTTGGTTTCTGGGCAGGCGCGGTTATTCCATTAGGTCTTGGAATTTGTTTGTTTGTTACAGGAGCTGCTTATGCTAAAAAACTAAACAAAATGTCAATGTTTACCTTACCTGACTTTTACTTTAGAAGATATGGAAATGGTGCAGAAGGAATTTCCGGCGTTTTAATGATAATTAGTTTTACAATTCTTGTTGCAGGAAACTTGGCTGCAAGTGGATTTATTCTTGAAGTTGTATTTGGCATAGATTACTTTTGGGGAATTTTAATTTCAGCTTTAGTTGTTGTTGCATATACTATTGCTGGAGGTTTGTTTGCATCTGCGTGGACAAACTTGTTCCAAGTGTATCTTGCTATTGGTGCGTTCTGGGCAGGGTTCTTGTTCTTTGCAGGTGGATTCTCTGGAACAGAGTGGGATACAATTTACAATAATGCACCGCCGGAATTTTTGGATATTACAGGGCTTACGGAAGTGTGGAATGGTGCGCTGATTAATTGGGCAGGTATATTGGCATTAGGATTAGGAGATATTGTAGCTCTAGACTTTATGGAAAGAGTGTTTGCAGCTAGAGATCCGAAGACTGCGCAACGTGGTGCATTTATGGGTGGTGCATTAACGATATTCACTGTAGTTCCAACAAGCATGTTAGGAATCATTGCATTCTATTATCTTCCAGCAGACACAATACCTGATTTGGCTTTACCATTACTTGCAACAGAACACATGCCATTTGCAATAGGTGCTGGAATTCTGATGGGAGTAATTGGTGCATCAATGTCTACTGCCAGTGGAGGCCTGTTAGCTATATCGAGTGTGGTTTCACGTAACTTTATTCAAAGAATCATTCGACGTCGTTGGATGAACAAACCTGGATGGGGTGATCATAAGTTGTTGGTTGCAACAAGAATTATAATTATTCCAATGATGGTAGCAGGTACTGCCCTTGGATACTTTTTGCCAGCTCCAGGAATTTACTTAATTTTGGCATTTGATGTAGTGTTTGCTGGTGCATTTGCTCCACTTACTTTTGGTCTATTTTGGAGTAAAGCAAACATGCCAGCAGCGATTGCATCTCTTATCGTAGGTTCTGCTGCCAGATTGTACTTCTTCTTTGCAATACCAGAAGAGTTAGCAGGATTAGATACAATGATTCCACCAATCATTTCATTTGCATTGTTTGTTGGAGTAGCGTACGCAACCCAATCAAAGTATCCAGGCAAAGCAAGGCATGGTGTTCTTGATTATGTCCCACCAGAGGAAGATATGATTTCAGGAAATGATTTGAAAAACTTTGCTGGTGGAAGTGAAGCAATGCCAGGTGGAACTGATGAATCCACCACTCCCCATGATGATGGTTTGGGCAGTGGCGGAGCACTTCCAAAGAAGTAAAATTCTAAAGTTTTTACTTTCTAATTCTATCCAGAAAAGAGCCTTTCTTTTTTTTCTCTAATTGCCATAGAACCTTGCTCTTGTGATAAATAGCTGTTTGATTATCGGGTTCAATTTCCAGTGCCTTGTTATAATATTCTAGAGATTCTTCGTATTTTTTTAATTCCAATAGTAGTTTTCCCTTGTAGCTTAGTGCATAAACATAACCTGGTGCAATCTGAATTGCTTTGTCACAATAAGGAAGAGCCTCTTCATATTTTCTCATATGTGCAAGGACCCAAACCATAGAACATAATGCCTTTACATCGGTCGGTTCCAACTCAAGTGCCTTTTGACAAAAAAATCGAGCCTCTGCATATTTTTTTAAAGAGAAAAGTGCAACGCCTTTGCTATAATATGCTCGAATATTTTTAGGATCAATTTCTAAAACTTTATCAAAACACTCAATCGCTTTTTTGAATAAACCTGTTCTATCTAAAACAAATCCCTTATTCAATAAAGCATCGATATTATTTGGATCTACTTCAAGAGCCTTATCAAGGAAGACAAAGATGTCTTTGTTTGAAAAACCTGCAAAATCAAGTGTCCATCCTTTTGCAACTAGAGCGTTAACATTTTTTGGATCAACCTCTAAAGCTTTAGTATAGAACTTTATTGCCTCTTCGTGTTTGTTTTGTTTCGCTAGTTTGGATCCTTCTTCGTATAGTTCTTGAGATATTCTAGAGTCTTCTTCCAATGCTTTATTCAAGTAAAATATTGCATCTTGGTTTTTTCCTAATCTTCCTAAAACTACGCTTTTGTTATAAAGTGCATTTGAATTTTTTTGGTTAGCCTCAAGAACTTTGTCTAATAGAGAAATAGCCTCTTCATGTTTGCCCAATTGGCTAAGATTTGAAGCCTTGTAAGTGAGGGCATCAGGATAGTTTGAGTCGATTTCAAGAATCTTATCAAAACAGTGAATCGCTTCCTCATTTTTTCCTTCCTTATCTAATGCAAGGCCTTTGTTGAGAAGGGCATCAATGTTTTTGGGATCGCCATGTATGACCTTGTCAAAGGATTGTAGAGCTTCTTTTGTTCTCTCTAGTTTGTATAATGTAGTTCCTTTATGAAATTGTGCAACAAGATTCTCTGGTTCAAGAGTTATTGCTTTGTTAAAAAGTGATAAAGCTTTGTTTAATTCATTATAATTTATCATCATTATTCCTTCATTAATAAAGTGCCAAGAATTTTTTGAAGTGCTAAAGATCATAATTATTTTTTAAATTAAGCTCATCTTTATAGTTATGTCGTACATTACGCACAAGCGATCTACTTTTTGTATTAACATATCATCAGTTAAAGAAAAACAAAAACGTACTTTACCTAGACATACTTAATTATCAATTTACTGTTTTTAGTTTGAACAATTATGGGCATGGAGTTTTACGGGGACGATTACAAGGGTGCAGACATTGCACCATTTGTTGGAATAAACACATTCCTACACTTACCATGGATAAGATCACATGCAGAATTAGTTGAAGCAAATCCAGATGTTGCAATCATTGGAGAACCATTTGATTTTGGAACAACAATTCGTCCAGGTGCCCGTTATGGTCCACGCGCAATTAGAGCTGCATCAACAATTCCTTCTCCACCATACGAACGTTTCAATATAGAAACAGGTGCTGATCCATTTGGAACTTTTAGGACAATAGATTATGGAGATGTAGCAGTTTCTCCAGGAGATGTTGTACGTTCTCATAGACTAATGACACAAAAAGTTAAGGAGGTGTTAGAACAAGATGGAATTCCTGTAATGCTTGGAGGAGATCATTCAATCACTTATGCAAATGTTAGAGCTTTTGCAAAAAAACACAAAAACATTGGAATGATTCATTTTGATACTCATGCAGATTGTGCTCCACAAGGGTTAACTGGTTTCAAGTATGATCATGGTGCCCATATTAGACGAATTATGGAAATGGGATGCATGAAAGGCAAAAATTATTCACTAGTTGGCCCTCGAGGCTATTGGCCTGGACCAGACTTATACAAATGGATGTCAGATAGTGATTTTCAGTGGTTTACTATGCTTGATGTTGAAGAATTAGGAATTGATATGATTGCAAAAGAAATTGCAGATAGAGCTAATGATGGAACAGATGGAGTTTTTCTTAGTTGGGATATAGATTCTTTTGATCCTGCATATGCTCCAGGAACTGGAGAGCCTGAACCAAATGGCCTGACATCAAGAGAGGGAATGAGAATGATGCGGTTATTATCAACTTCGTTTGATCCAGATAGATTTGCAATGGATCTTGTTGAGATTGCACCAGCGTATGATGTGAGTGATCAAAGCTCTTACAACGGCGGAATCACATCAGGTCTTGGCCAGAGACTAGTTGTTGAGATGCTTGCTGGTTTGTCACTTACAAAAAGAGGATTAAAGGAAGGTAGTCCCGTGAGGCCACATAATTATCGTGGAACGGGTAACACATATGACTTTGGAAACGGCCCACATGCCGAGATTCCGAAGCGAGATTGATTCACATTAATGTGATTGTTAAAGGCGAGCAAGACATTCCTCCAATAACTAAACAATTTCAATATGATGATCATTCAGAAGAAATTTTTTTCGCGGGAGTAGAAACAATCAAAAAAAGACTAGCAAATAATTTAAAAATTAATCTTAATGAAACGCTTTTGTTTTATTGTGCGTACATTGTATTAGAATTACGTTCTGGAAAAACAGTTTCCACAATCCAAAAAAATGTACACAAAATTTTATCGCCAGATAAGGTAATGGTAGGAGTACCAGAGTCAATTCAAAGAATTGTTTTTGAAGTCAATATAGATAACAAACTAAAAGAAACTGTAATATTTAATGAGCCAATTCAAATTAGTGATTACATTCTTGTACCCAGAATAGATGATGATTAGTAATGTTAGAATTTTTTTTAGAACAAATTCAATCATTCACACCTGCTCTTGTTTTAACACTTGGTCTAGCAATTGGGTTACAACACGCTTTTGAGCCTGATCACATTGCTGCTGTAACAACTCAAATTTCACGTCAAAAAAAGAGATCACAATCACTAAAAGAGATTGTAAAAAAAGGTGCTCTCAAATCTTCAATCATAGGAGCATTTTGGGGAGCAGGACATACAACAACGCTTGTTTTGGTGGGATTGTTAGTGTATATGTTATCAGTGAACATACCTGATGTTTTTTTCATTAGTTCGGAGCTAATAGTTGGAATGATGTTGATCTTTCTTGCAATTACAACGATTTCAAACAAAAAATTATTTAGAATAAAGCACATGCATCCACACTCACACAAAGATGGTACAGTTCATACTCATCCTCATGAACATGGAAGTGATCATAAGCACGGTCATAGATCATATCTTATTGGTTGTATCCATGGATTAGCTGGAAGTGGAGCGTTGTTAGTTGTAATAGCAGGATCACTTAGCAGTGTTCAAGATATTTTGAGTTTTATTTTGATTTTTGGAGTCGGTTCAATTATTGGAATGACTTTGATAAGTAGTTTGATTGGAATCCCCTTTGCAATATCAAATAAAGCATCATCATTAGATAAAACACTTCGATGTGTAGTTGGTACTGTTAGTTTTCTAATTGGAATATCAATTGTATATGAAATTGTATATGTTGGAAAATTATTTGGTTTTTAAAAATTCTCAAGTAATGGTTTCATAAAATTATTTATTTCATCTAATGCTGACAACATTATGAAGGATATTGAAATAAAGCTTGATTCTGAAACAATAAAACCAAATTCTGAAATTAAAGGAACAGTTACTGTGAATTTTCCAGGGCGATATGATGGAATAGTGATCAACACACAAATTCTAAATTCAAATGAGTTAATTGTTTACAAATCATATAATGGAAAAAAAATTTCCGATAATGTTTCTCGCTTGTTTATTAGTAAAGATGCAATGCCAGATAACAAAGCAGATTTTACGGCAGTTATTACATTTGAGCCAAACGAATCACATGAAGTAAAGTTTCGTGCTTCAATTATTGAACAGCATAAAGAGATTGAAAGTGATATTCTATTTGCTAAATATTCTTCCTAGAATCTTTGTTTTGTGATTTCTAGAGTACCAGTCATCCATGGATGGGGTTCACAGTGATATTCAATTTCTTGCTCCTCTGTGAAAAGAAATTCGTATTCTTCTCCAGGCATAACAACACCTGATGAACCAAATGCACCACTGTACGAGTCTTCAGCACGATGATCAGGGGTTACAGTGTGTGGAGTTTCATCAACATTCTTCCATACTACATGATTATCTATTCCCAGCTGAATATTTACTAATTTTGGAACAAAGTTATCTTGCTGGTTAGGATTTGCAGAACCAACAATCATTTCAATTATTGTTTCTTTGACTGGATGTAAGATATGTTCATCAACTGATGGTTTTGCCAAAGATTCTGGAATGTAATACATTTGATAGAATGCTATTCCAACAGACAATCCAACAACTAATGTAATAATTCCAATTCCATAAGCATGACTTGTTGTTGATGTGCTCAACATTTCGTGTG
>JBHIUX010000050.1:0-7702 GCA_042138065.1 Nitrosopumilaceae archaeon | reverse complement strand
ATTTCTAAATAATTTTCATAATCTGTTTCAAAATTACAGTGAGGGCATTTTACAGATTTCATGTCTTCGTCAAGAACCGCAACCTTTTCACATTCAGGACATTTCGCATCCATAATTCTTCACCTTCCTCAATCTATTTAACACTAATCCAGAGATGTAATTCTAATTAAATCCTGGAAAAATAATTTCAAATTTTTGAGATAGGTTTGTTTATTTGTTATTTAATATTTCTACCAGCTCGTTTATTTTTGAAACTATTTCTGGATAAGTTGGCGAAGTTATTTCTCCTTTTTCATTTACTTTGATTTCTAATTTGTCGATCAATTCGATTCATCGTTTTTTACTATATTTCAACTTATTTACTATTGATTAATTTTGAAGATGGCAAAATTTTTCAATTATCATTTTGCCATCGGCAGTCATTTCAGGATGAAATTGTGTCCCAAAAATATTAGAATTTTTGATGTTGATGATTTCGTTTTTACATGAATTAGAATATCCAACACAATCTAGTGAATCGGCTAATCGTGAAATCTCATAGTTATGACTCTCAAATGCTTCAATTTTGTTATCGCATAAAGCATTTTTTTTAGAAATTATGATTTCCTGGTTCCCTTTTTGAAGTGAATTAGATTTTTTGATTGTTCCGCCTAGAGTTAGGTTCAAGATTTCAGCTCCATAGCAAATCCCTAAAAGTGGTTTTCTTTCTTGGAGTGAGTGTGTAATGATTTTTGAATTTATTCTATTCATTAATTGATTGTTTTTTCTTCTACCAGATAGGATAAATGAATCATAACTGCTCAAATTTGATAGTTTAATTTTTTCATGTGAAAGTGCTTCAAAATTTATTTTATTTGTAAGAAAGTTTGTTAGATGTTTTGTGTATATGGAACCATTATCCACAACTAATAGCAACTAGCTGCCAACCTCAATTGAGATGTAATGTACTTCAGGAACATTATCTCTTACAATAATTGTTCCAAAGTTGAGAATATTACCATCTTCCCACAAGTAAACTTTGTCGCTACGAGGTTTTACAAAGTCATCTATGAATTCTAAAACTAATTCTTCTGTATCAGTTTGTTCTCTATCAGTAAAGAAGAAGATTTCTGCTTCTTTGAAAGATAGTGGAACCTGTATAGAGGTTGGCTCTAAAATTTCAATATCTTGATCCTCAAATATAGATTTGATAATATCTATTCTATCAGATCTTCCTAGTTCAATTTCTTCTCCATTTGTTGAAGGTGCAGTAGTGACAACTCCTGATAGTTTTTGAAGATATGCTTCAAATGCTTCTTCTTGAGTATCGCCAAGACCAACATAATATTCACCTGTAAATGCAGCACCTACTGCTGCAATAGTTCCTAATTGAGCTACAACGCCTCCTGCGCCAGCAGTATAAACTGGAATAAAGTAAGTATCATGCTGACCAACATTATACAAAATGTTATCACCAATTCTAGGATTTCTCAATAGAGTTTTCAATTGTGCAAAGTCAGGATCTCTATCTAGTGCCTCACGAACAGCTGTTGGACCAATAAGCTTTGTAGTAGAATTTAGCGGCACTTCATAAAACTGCATTTTTCCAAGATTTGATAAATCATTTTCTACAATCATAAAACCTGCCAAGTTTCTACCCTGAGAACCTCTTAGCTCTAAAGAAAGTAAACCAATGAATTCGGTTTGTTCAAATCCTGGTGGTTTTGCTTCGATATAGTAAGTGCTCAGTCCTCTTGGAATTTCATAGAATTCGTTTGCTTGAATGAATGTTTCTACGTTATCTACATGATAGATGTTATACATTTCAGTTTTCCAATTAAATAATTCAACAGGATATCTAATTTGTTCTTTGAGCCATTCTGGTATTGGTTCAAATTGTTCATCATATTGACTTACAAACATTTCAGTAAAGAAATCATCCCCAGCTTTTAGCAGTCTAATATCACCATTGTAAGTATCAATCAAGCCATATCCGACTAATCGGAGATATGGATTTCCAACTGACCATGGAACATCACGTGTATCAAAACCAACGATGAGTGGAACAAGCCAATAGGTGTTTTTTCCATCTGTTACTGGAAGAGAGTCTAATTCTTTTCCAAACAAATTATACAAAAAGTAAGGATAAAGTGTTTCCATTCTTTCTGTAATGTCTTTGTAACGCATTATGTGAACAGGTTCTGTTGGAAATGAAAGTAAAAAGTTTGGCTCAAAAATCCAACTCAGTGGAGGGGCTACAGTTAATCCTCCGGCACCATTATAGAATGCACCACCTAATTCAGCGCTCACCTCGCCTCTGTTTGTAGGATAGCCTGACCAAGTTTCTTCAAGTAAGCCACCTTCTCCATAATAGATTGCTCTTTGTTCAAAGAATTCACCACTATCAACAATTTGCCCATCTGTTGCTTCTAATGTAAGAAGTCCGTTTGGAACATGAGTGTATACAAGATGTTCGTTATACCACCTATCACCTAAAGCGACTGAAGTTGGTAAAACTGGTTTCATTGAGGCAGTCCAATACAGTTTGTTGTTAAAACGGAGTATATCGTTATCTTCAAAATCTACATATGGAATCAAACCAATCTCTGGCTTTAATTTGGCAAATGCTGCCTCCCAGTCCCATAATCGAATTACATCTAGTACGTCATTATTTTGTTGAATATAATTTTTGATGTTATTTGGAGAAATTGATTGTAGTTTTACATCATGTGTGTTTTCAGTAATTTTATCTAATTCCCCCAAGAATCTATTTACCCCAATTTGTTGTGCAGTGTATGGTCCAAGAAATTCAATTTTTCTTGCATCAGCAATACTATTGTTGACTGACATTACTCCTCCAACAATTATTGCAATTGCAATTATTGTTAGTATTCTAATGTAAACATCACGTTTTAGCATGTGTGTTAGAACGCGAGCTCTAATTCTATCAATAAATGTAAAGGCAATTAGAGCAAATCCAATAACTAAGGTTCCTGCAATTGCATATCTTGTGTTATAATCAATTTCATCTGTAAAAAATAAGTTAAATCCTCCCCACAGGACTCCGATACCGATTACTGCTTCAATTGATGATACATAGTTTAGATATCTTGGTTTTCCTTCTGATGAATCATGAATGTATGAAGTTACAACATTAATTATTGTATGCAAGCCAACATACAAAACAAGACGAAGTCCTATTGCAGCAAGAATAGCTGGTAATAAAATTACTAATGCAGGAACCATTGGAACAACATTTTCCATTGCATATGATGAATCGGTAGGTGGAGTGACAAATGGTAATGAAAATAAAGTTGGTAAGTTTTCTAATCCAAGATTATTTCCATCGATGAATTCCATTGCAGCAAAACCAAACATTATGTTTGCAAAGAATGCACCAAAGAGTAGAATTTTGGTAATTTGCCAAATGACAAATTGTGGTGGACTTAGTTTGTAATCACGAAAACTTTGAATGTTGTTTGTTATTGGTTCTCTACTGCTGCTACGTCCAAGAAATGAAATTGCAGTGTTTATTCCATACCAGAAAATTGAGGATCTTGCCGCAATGTTTACTCTTACAAGAGCAATGGCAGAAAGAATTACTGAAGAGACAAGTGCATAGTAAAGTGGCTTTGTGAATTTTTCACCAAATTCGCTAAAATTCATGGATAAGGCTACACCTTGGTTTCCGACTATGGCTAAAATTATCAGTCCTATGGCAGCAACAATGCCTATACGAATGTACTTTCCAGCATCAGGCGGTGCAGCATTTTCATTAGAGGCGCTATACAAAATCAAACTGACTTAATTTGTCATTAATTAATGTCTTACCTACTATTTTGGCTAGTGTAATTTTGACAAAATATCAATTATTATGAGAATTTTTTTCAAGAAGTTTGTTAGTGGTGAAATTTCTAAGCAGAAGTTGCTAAACCCTTACAAATCATATAGATTGCAACAAAATTTGGCACTGTGACTTTATCATTTTTGAATGGTCCATATTTTTTGTTCTTTAATTCAAAGGGTACAGGACAATTCGCTACTACATCAATTGGAGTATCATCAATAAAACATGCATCAGAAAATGGATTAAACTTGTCAATGTTTTCGCATATTTGTTTAGTTAACCCACTTTTACTGTTTAATGAACCTGGCAATCTGAATATTCTGTGTATATCCATTGTAACATTTGGATCTATTTTTACACCAATCTGGTTTCTAGCATCCTCAAGTTTATTTTGAAATGTTGAATAACCATTTGATAAAATTTGTGTGATCATTTTTGATCTTTTTGATTTGGAACCAAAAAGGTGTTTTGCTAACCTACCACGCCAACCATTTTCATCAAAGTCTAGAAATGATGATTTATCTGGTTTGAATTTCTTAAATCCAAAAGTTTCTGGAATTATTCCACGAAACATTAGATAGTCAACTAGTTCTGATCTTTCTCTTGAACCTAGTTTTTGATATTGTGATTTGTAAGCATATACATGAAATCCTTCGTTTCCTGAAAAAAATATTTGAATATTTTTTTGCTCTATGCCTAAATCATTTACAAGTATTTCAGATAATTTTTTTACTTCTTCTTTAGCTCCATAAATGCAATCTTTACAAGTTAATGATTTGTGTTCTAGTTTTTTTGATTGACAACTTGGACACTCTGATTCTTTTTGAAAAATATTTTCACATGATTGACATTTTGTACAAGTATGATCTTTTCTACAATCAAGATTAAGATCTTTAGAATCAATATCAAAAATTAGATCGGCTTCCTTCCAATCTTTTTCTGCCATGGAAAGATTTGGAAAAGAATAGTAGGCGTTTGAGCAGTAAACATCAGAAGGAATATTATTCATTAGCATTAGATGTAATTCTTTATCATTTTTTATTGCAAGATGTCGTGTCATTCCAGAATTGAATTGTTGATATCCAAATTCTCTTTCTGATGGCCTATCTGGTACGTGAATTAAATCAAAATGATCAAAATAATATTTCTTAAATGATTCTTCTAGTAATTTCAAATCTTTTTCATACATTTACAGTCTTTTTCTTTCCAAATTGAAGTGGGTTAATTATCCTATCACATTCTGGAATAGCAAAGCAAAGACTTTGGCTTTGTAATTTTTCGCATGATGGACAAGAGTATTTTGTGCCGCTACCAGAACTTCCTGCAAGATGATTAAGTTGGTATAAAGTAATTTTTTCATTATAATCAGGCGCGTTTTTGAATAATGGGGCTATTTGCTCAACTGATTGTCCTCGTCCTAAAAGAAATGTTGCAAGCATGAATCTTCCTGAGTGAGATAGGTTTTCTCCTTTTTCTAGCACCTCAATTGCGTGTTTAATGCAAGGTGGATATTCACCAGATGATACTGTAGTTGTTGGAAATTTTTTTGATAATGAAGTTAATCTTTTAATTTGCTCATTGAATGCATCAGATATTGAAGGAACCGATGCATTTTGAATTTTTGAATTAATATAATTACCAAGTTCTTTTCTCACCAATCTGACTGTTTCATGCGAAGTTAAAAAGACAAATCCATTTTCTACTCTTCTGTTTACAAGTTTCCATTCTCTTTCATGAAAATCAACAGAGTGTTTTAGATAATCTGAAGTTGGAATAACAAAATAACTATTGTTTTTTTCTACATTCATAGAAAATAGATCACGTAAAATTTGAGTTGCAAGATCTTCGCTTTCAGAAATATCTGCTAAATCTTTTTCTAGATATTTTTCTGCTCTTCTTGCTTCAGCTAATGCAAATCTTCTGATCAAGGAATGCATGCCACTTAGTTTTAGTAATACGACAGCTAAAAGAAATGAAAATACCTCACGAGGTAAAGAGGCATCTTTTGCAGCAAGATCATTTACAATATCAGATTTGTAGATTTTACCCTCCGCTGCTGTTTCAATTCGATGAATTGCCTTGTCTATAATTAATTTCAAGTCTGGATCTGAAGCAAATTGTTCTAAAGTGAACCCTTTATCCTTAAGATATTGACCAGCATCTGCCAAAAATGGATATTTAGCCATTTCATCTTGACCTAGATTTATCATGTCATTTCATGCAAATCTTTACTTAAAAATCTGGTTCGAAAATTAATTTTGCGTAATACAAAGTAATGCACTAATGTAATATGCTGGTTTAAATTATGTTTATTTGGGCTTTCATTAATGCAGATCGGATGTCATGTTTCAATTTCAGGCTCTGTTGATAAAGCAGTTGATAATGCAATAGAAAGAGAATGTACAGCATTTCAAATTTTTACAAGAAGTCCAAGAAGTTGGCATGCAAAAAAACTTGCAGAGTCTGACATCAAGACCTACAAGAAAAAACTAGATGAAAGCGACATTGACAGATTTGCAACAGTAGCACATATGCCATACTTACCAAACCTTGCAACGCCAAATCAAGATGCATACTCAAAGTCGGTACAAGCAATCCAAAAAGAGGTTGAAAGATGCGGCCAGTTAGGAATTCCCTATCTTGTTACCCATCTGGGTAGTCACTTGGGAACTGGGGAACAAAATGGCATAAAGAGACTTGTAAAAGGATTAGAAAAAGCAGCTCAAGTAAAAAATAATGTGATGATTTTACTTGAAAACACTGCAGGTCAGAAAAATTCTGTAGGCTCTGATTTTAAACAACTAGGAGAAATTTTTTTTCAGTTAAAACCTGCAAAACGATTTGGAATTTGTTTTGATACTTGTCATACATTTGCAGCAGGTTATGATTTAAGAACAAAAGTTGCTGTCAAAGAAACATTACATAAATTTGATGAAGCAATAGGGTTTGAGTATTTGAAGATTCTACATCTTAATGATTCCAAGGGTAAATTGGGATGTCAGGTAGATAGGCATTATCATATTGGACTTGGTGGCATTGGAAAAGAGGGTTTGGGTGAAGTAGTAAAATTCATGAATAAAAAGAAAATTCCAATTATTTTGGAAACTCCAATTGATGATATTCGTGATGATTTTGAAAATATTAGAGTAGCAAAGGAGCTTGCATAATTAAGAATTTATTTCATTAGTGTAGTCAATTTATGATGAATTATGATAATGTAATGAAACTTGCATTAGAGAGAGGATTTTACTTTCCAAGTTGTGAGGTTTATGGAGATGCACAAGCTGGATTTTGGGAGTATGGTCCAACAGGTGTTGGTTTTAAAAATAAATTCTTAGAATTATGGCGGCGAGAGCTTGTAAGACGTGACAACATGTTAGAAATTGATGGATCTCAGATAATGTCCAAGTCTGTTTTTGAGGCATCTGGACATCTTTCAAGCTTTGCTGATCCAATAATTAAGTGCAAAAAATGTAAATCAACATTTAGAGCAGATAAATTAATTTCTGAAACAACAAAAATAGAGATTCCTGAAAGTGCGGATTTGCCAGACTTTGAAAAAGCGATTTCTGAAAATAATTTGAAATGCCCTAGATGTCAAGGAGATTTTGAAAGTGTTACAAAATTTAACATGATGTTCAAAGTTGGAATAGGACCTGATGGAGAACCAGCATATCTTAGACCAGAAACTTGCCAATCAATTTTTGTGGATTTTCCAAGGCTTTTCAAAACAATGCGTGGAAAGCTTCCTATGGGCATTGCACAAGTTGGAAAGAGCTTTAGAAATGAAATTGCTCCAAGGCAGAGTCTTTTAAGACTAAGAGAATTTTATCAGGCAGAAATTGAGGTTTTTTGTAATCCTAACAAATTAAATGA
>JBHIUX010000049.1:0-7710 GCA_042138065.1 Nitrosopumilaceae archaeon | reverse complement strand
AAGATATTTTCCTTTACATGTCATCAGCTGCACCTCCAATGAAAAATACAATGCCAGTAAATTCTTACAAAGGATATGTAATGTCATTTATCCCATTAAGCCCTGCAACTGGTGAAAGCTATCTGATGATTTATTCAAAGGGTTCTCTTGATAATGGAATTTACGAATTTGACGTAAATTCAAAATCATACAAAAAAGTTGATTCAATTGAAAGAGCAGATAAAAATTACTTTGTTTGTCTTACGCCAAAGAGAAACACAATTGCAGATGCTGCACTAGAAAAATTATAGTTTTTTAGTTTCTAATTTTGGAGCAGTAACTGATCTGCTTCTTGCATATTTTTCAACAATTTCATCTGGCGTTCTTCCATTAAAAAGTTCTTTACACAAGCCTCTTAGATATCTCATTATTGCCCATGTTCCTGCTTTGATTATTCCATACATGAATATCTTCATAGGTGGTCCGTAAGTTTTGTTTCGAAGAATTATAGGAATAATGTCATTAATCACACGAAGATTATTTTCCCAACATCTCCAGAATAAAGTAAACTGAGCTTCATTTAGATTTCCAAAGTGCATTGAATTCTTTTCACTGAAATCTTGGTATAGTAATGGGGCAACCAATCCTCTAAAATTCATTTTTCTGAAGTCCGTCATCATGTCAATAGTATACTGAACTTCATCTGGTGTTTCATCGGGCCAACCGATAATAATAGTGGCTGCAGGGAACCAATGATTTTCGTTCAAAATCCGTGCTCCTTCTCTTACAACACTTCCCCATTCTTCAGGAGCAAAAGGTTTTGTCTTAACACCAAGATGTTTTTTGACCATTCTTGGAGCTACTGTTTCAATTCCAAGATTTGTTGCAAGCCATCTACCACTTTGATGTTGATTGTTAATTGATGAAATTTCATGCATTAGTTCAGGATCTGAAGCAACTGCTGAAAATGTCATATGTGTTGTTCCAATAAAATTAGCCCCTAATCCTTTGAGCCCTCTCCATAATTCAGTAATTGCATCACGGTTTGGTCTAAAGTCTCTGTTATCACAACCATATAGCAACATTTCATCTGAATGAAGCCAAATGGAATCAAAACCATAATCTAGATTTATTTTTGCTTCATGCTGCAGTCGTTCAAGAGGTAAATCTTTCTTTGAACGCTTGTTAACATCACAGAAATCACAACCTCTACCACAACCTCTCATCGCTTCAATTAATGAATTCACAGTTGGTCCTTCAATAATTGGAATATTCTGAATGTTTTTTACAAAACAATGCATAAGCTCAGGAGCATCCCCTTTTTCTAAATCATTAAACAAATCCAATGCTAATTCATCGGCCTCACCAACAACAACCGTGTCTATTCCATGAATTTTCATTCTATCTGATTTTGCAAGCTCCCATGCGCCGTTTCCACCTACTACTACATGAAAATCATATTGTTTCTTTAATTGTATGATTTTAGCACACATTTTTTTGAATTTCATTGCAACGTAAGAAAGTTTTTCAGGGGACATTGTTGTTGTAACTGGTGCCATTCCCAACGGATCCATTACGTTAATTCCAACAACTTTGGTGTCAGGACCTATTGATTTTTCAAGAAAGTCTGGATTTGAAACAAATACTTCATCTCTGTTATATCCTTGGAGTAAAGCACTTTCAACTCGTCTTAATCCAACTTGAGCTACCTTAGCTTCACCAGTGTTTGGATCTGTTTCTACAGCTGGACAAAACACTTTATCAAAAACCCATTCTGGTAGAACTTCATATGGCCCACAAGCAATGAAGCCATATAGAAAATTCCCTCTATAGTTTGTCATTAAACTGCGATCAGCAGTAAGAACAATTCTTTTCCCAGCCAATTAATTCATCTCCTTTCTGTATACTATATATCATTTACGAGATGATTTTTTCATTTTTCCTGATTTTCAATTTTTTTTATAATCACACATTCACAAACAGTGCGAATTTTCAGCTAATTCTTTGATGATCTGTTTGCTATGTTTCCAGCAATGGCACCTGCTCCAATCCCATTATCAATATTGACTACAGATAATCCAAGTGCACAACTTTGCAACATCGATGCCAGTGCAGCAACCCCTTTCTCTCCATACCCATAACCAATAGATGTAGGTACACCAATTACTGGAACATCAACTAATGATGAAACAAGTGTAGGTAGTGCCCCTTCCATTCCAGCAACAACAATTATTGCATCTACATCTTTTGATTTCATTTCTTTAAGAATTGGAAAAACTCTATGCATTCCAGCAACTCCTACATCATAACTGCATATGCATTTACAATTCATTGATTCACACATCAATCTTGCCTCTTCAGCAATTCCAATATCTGAAGTTCCTGCAGTGATTATTCCAACTTTTCCTTTGGTATCCTTTAATGGCTTTTTAAAAATTAAAACTGTAGTAGTTTTTTTCCCAATTTTAGAATTTAACTTCATTTTTTTTATCAATGTTTTTATTTTTGGATAGTCTTTTTTCTTAATTCTTGAAATTAGAATTGAATTAGATTTTTTCATAACTCTTTGAATAATTTTCTTTAAATCTCCATATTCCTTATTTTCAGCAAATATTACCTCGGGAATTCCACGACGCTTTTTCCTACCAATATCTATCTGTGCAAAATTTTCAATTTTTTCAAGAGAATATAGCGATAACAATTTTCTAGCTTTTGGGAGGCTAATTTTACCTACTTTCAATGATTCTAAAATTTCATCTAATTCCAATGTTAAGTTAAAGAATTATTTTGAATAAATACCTAGATTTCTATACTAGATATTGCAGTTTTAACGCTCTCGATTCCTTTTTGGAACATATTTTTTTCTTCATCGTTTAAATCAAGCTCAACAATTTTTTCAACACCATTTCTTCCCACAACTGCTGGAACACCTATTGTAACATCAGAATATCCATATTCTCCATCAAGAAAGGTAGCTACAGGAATTACCTGTTTTCTATCATTCACTACTGCATCAATTATAGAAGAAATGGCATTTCCAGGAGCGTGAACAGTTGCACCCTTTAGTTCTATTACTTTGGCAGCAACCTGTTTTGTATTTTGAACAAGCTCATCTTGTTTTTCTTTAGAAAGCAATGTTGTTAATGGGATTCCTGACACCGAAGAAAATCTTGGCAACGGTAACATGTTTTCTCCATGTTCACCAATAACAAGTGCGCGAATTGAATCACGGGAATGACCTGTGGCCTCATGAATAAATTGAATAAATCTTGATAAATCTAGCATTCCGCCCATCCCAAAAACTCTATTTTTTTCAAAACCCGAAACCTTGTAACAAATGTACGCCATAGGATCTAAAGGATTAGTAACAGGAATTATCATTGCATCGTTTGCATATTTTTTTATGTTTTCAACAACACTTTTTACAATTCCAGAATTTATCTTTAACAAATCCATTCTTGTCATTCCTGGTTTTCTTCCAGAGCCTGCAACTGTTACAACAATATTCGAACCCTTCATATCGGAATAATCATTTGAACCTTTTACTTCAACATCAATTCCCTGTTCTGATAACATATGATTAATGTCCATGGCTTCACCCTGTGGAAGGCCTTCAACAATATCTAACAAGAGAATTTGATCATCTAATTTTTTTAGGGCTGAAAATAAGGCTGCATCTCCACCAACTTTTCCTGCCCCAATAATTGTAATCATGAATTGGCGATTGAATAATCAATAATTAAATCTAATGAAAGCACAAAAGTTTCAACAGAATTTATATTCATTTTTAGTATTTTCTTTTTATGGTAATTGTAATTGATTCTCAGATTGCTGGAATTTCAGGAGATATGCTGCTTTCAGCTCTGGTCAATATTGGTGCAAATAAAACAAAAATTATTGATGGAATCAAAGTAGCCGAAAAAAATCTTGATGGCTCAGTAATTAAAAAAATTGATTTTCAAACTGTAAAAAAACATGGAACAGAAGCTACCAGACTAATCTTGGAATTAGATGAAAAAACATCCAAAAGAAAGGCAAGTGAAATAAAGGAATGTATTCGTAATTCTATAGATGTTATTGAACTTTCAAAAAACGCAAAAGACTTTGCTATTTCAAGTGTAGATAAGCTAATAGAATCAGAATCTCAAATTCATGGTTTAGCTGTTGATTCAGTTCATTTTCATGAAGCTTCAAGCATTGATACTGTGATTGATATTGTTGGTAGTGCAATTGCATTAGATGATCTAGGTTTTTTTGATGATGAAATTGTTTCAACACCAGTAGCTGTTGGAGGAGGAACGGTAAGTTTTTCTCATGGAATAACATCAAATCCTGCAGGAGCAATACTTGAAATTTTTAAAAATTCTAACATAATGATTTCTGGAGGACAAATAAATGATGAATTGACAACTCCAACAGGAGCATGTATGCTTGTAAGTTTAACAAAAGAATGTCGTGAATTTTATCCTAGCATTAAAATTAAATCAATTGGTTATGGTGCAGGAAACAAAGATTTTGAAGAATTTTCTAATGTTCTAAAAATAGTTCAAGGTGAAAAAATTCATAATCTCATTCAAGATTCCGTCAAAGTCTTAGAAACAAATGTCGATGATGTTTCTGGTGAAGTTTTAGGTAATTTGATAGAAACGATAATGTCCAATGGAGCTAAAGATGTCACAATCTCATCAGCAATAACAAAAAAAGGACGACCTACACATCTCGTTTCTGTAATCTGCGATTCAAATTCTGTAAACTCACTAATGGAATTACTAATTAAAGAAACCGGAACTTTGGGAGTTAGAATACGAACTTCAGAACGTTTTACTGTTCCAAGAACAACGAAATCAATTCCTATCTCTATTCAAGGCAAAAACTTTACAGTTCATTATAAAACATCCAATAGTGGTTTTAACAATTTCAAACTTGAATTTGAGGATGTCAAAATGATTTCAAATTCTTTAAAAAAAACTTTCAGAGAAACTGAAGAATTAATCAAGAATCAAGTTAAGGTAAAGTTGAATTCTGAATGAACAAATTAAATAAATTAATTGATTGGTTTGAAGATAAACAAAAAGTCATTATAGCGTTATCTGGTGGAGTGGATAGCGCTCTAGTAGCATTCGCTGCTTATCAAAAATTAGGAAACTCGGCTTTAGCAATAACAGCTGACTACAAAACACTGTCTCACGAGGAACTTGAAACTGCAAAAAAAATTTCTCTAGAAATTGGAATTCCACATCAAATTATTGAATACGATGAATTAGAAAATGAGGATTTTGTAAAAAATGATGAAAAGAGATGTTTTCATTGTAGGACTGAATTGGGACTTCATCTAAAAAATCTACAAAAAAAACACGCTGCAAAAATTATAGTTGATGGAACAAACTTAGATGACTTGGCAGATTATCGGCCGGGAATTGCTGCATTGAGAAGCTATGGAATAAGAAGTCCATTAGCTGAAATAGAATTTACTAAAAAAGATGTTAGGGATGAAGCAAAGCGAGCAGGTCTTACAATTTTTGATAAACCATCTAATTCTTGTCTTGCATCCAGAATCCCTTGGGGTCAGCGCGTCACTGCTGAACGTCTAATAAGAATAGAATTGAGCGAAAAAATTGTAAAACAAGCAATTAATGCTAAACAGGTTAGGGTGAGAGATTTAGATGGTGTTGCAAAATTGGAAGTAGCATCAAATGAATTAAATTTACTTGATGAAAAAATTCTTAAAAAAATTAGCTCAAAATTACAACTATTTGGTTTTTCATCAGTTATTGTAGATCCAGAGGGATACAAACCTGGAAACATTAATGTGATAACAAAATAATTTTTTTGGAGATTCTATGACTGATGGATTTTGGTTAGGGTAACATTCTAACCAAATTTCTCTTTGATGAAATTATGATAATTGATATTATTGAGACTGCTAACACCAAGGATGCAATAGCACCAAATTCTGGAATCACAAAGGTACCAATAATCTCAATATCGGAATCAGTCTCCTCAAATTCAATTGTTATAGTTCGTTTATCTGGGTCGTTTTGCATTTCTGTAAATGGAACCTCTATGCCGTCAATTAATATGATAAAAACATCATCAGTACCATCACTTTTCTTAGCATCAATGGCAGTTCGTGGAAGCTCCAAAGTTATTGCGCCATCACTTTCTGGCTCAATCAAAACAATTAGCTCAAAAAATTCTTGATCTACTATAATGTCTGTAACATTTCCCCCTCTTATGAGATATTCAATATCAAAAGTTCCAGACTGATCAGGTTTTTCAACTTCAAATATATCAGATGCCTCTTCACCCTTTTTGAAGAAATCAAAATACACATCAGCTACACTATCAACTCCATAAAAAGCTCTTACGACATAATTACCTTCTAATTGCCATTGGTTACCTGTTGCTTTGACAGTATGTGAAAAACTTCCATCTTGGGCTACTTCTATTTGAGCAATTTCTACAATAGACTCTTCATCATTTTCTCCTAAACGAATGAATTGTAGAGTTACATCACCTTGTACAATTGGATTTACTTGTCCAGAAATTACTATTATGTCATCCTCAAAGTAAACCTCTTCAGAAACACTCACTTCAAGAGGTGGTACTGCTGGCGTTTGAGAAAAGGCGGGTAAAATAAAAAATGACATTGCAAATACTATAAACAAAATTTTTGGTATCATGTAAAAACTAAAGTCAGTTTCTATTTTTGCTTTACTATTATGATGTCTAAAAAAGGAAAAAAATGAAGTTTTAGAATTTTGGCATAATGCTTAATCTTGTCTTTGCAGACACTACAATTATCGATATAATTGCAACTGCAAGAATCAAAGCCGCAATAGCACCAAATTCTGGAATCACAAAGGTACCAATGAATTCGATTTGTTCTGTTCCAGCTGGGAATTCTACTGTGACTTTATTTCCATCGAATGTAACATCATTCGATTCTTCACCGTCAACAAGCACCATGAATACTCCTCTGAGAATTTCGGTTGATGGATTCACAGTTAGGGTTCCAGGTTTTGTAGAACTTATTGATACTACTAACGAGTTATCATCAGTGTTTGTGCTAGCACTTATCACTTTTCCAGTTGAAAGATTGTATGGGACACAATGTCGACCATCAACTGACAACTCACTTGGACCACATTTTACAGTTGGGAATTTTGTTTCAAATGATGGTTGTATCCCTCCTGTTAATTCGATAAGAGCCTTGTTACTGACTGCCTGGTTGCCGTATTGAACTCGAATGGTATAGGTACCGTCGTATTTCCACAAGTTGCCTTCGGTGTTTAATGTTGTAGCAAACCGTCCATTACTATCAACTGTTAATTGATCAATAGTAACAATGTTGTTTGTTGGACTAATCACCGTCAATGTAACTGGAGTAGCAGTTCTTATGTTAGCAACTGCACCTTCAACCTTGATTGAAGATTTATGATCATATGTTGTTTTATCAGTCCAAACCGTTACCGGCACTTCTTTTAGCATGGCCAAATTAGCTGACATCTGTGCATCATCTTCACAACCAACACATGCTGGTGGGAGTGCAGCAAAAGCTGATGAGACTGTTAAAGTTCCCATCGTAGCTAGAATGGCGATCAGAACGTACGACATTCGAATGTTCATCTTGTTTGCGCTTTAGCAAAGTCTCTATTTATGTATATTTAAAAAATGAAAAAATTTGAAGATCTAGTACCTTGGAATTAGGCTTAATCTTGTCTTTGCAGA
>JBHIUX010000048.1:0-7823 GCA_042138065.1 Nitrosopumilaceae archaeon | reverse complement strand
TATGGGATTTTTACGACGCAAAAAAGAGCAAATCACTGTTGGAACCATTTGCCCAAAATGCAAAATGGAATTTCCAGAACCAGGACGAATGTTACGTCATATGCAAAAAGCCCATAAACGAAAACGAAAAATCGAATGCAACTCTTGCGGATTTAGAAATTAAAGTAAACGGAAAATTAAATAACCCAAAAACAAAACGCGTTATGTTGAATTTTAGCTTGGCAATTTTTGCAATGGCCTTTTCTTTGATACTTGTTGCTCCATCAATTTTAGATTCTTTTGCAGAAGAGCAGAATTTTCAATGCTCAGAAGGAATGGTTCTAGTTTACAGAGTGAATTCTGAAAAATATGCCTGCTTAAAATCCTCCACTGCCGATAAATGGTATGAAAAAGGAATTGCAGAGCCAGTACAACAAATCGAGTCATTTGAAATAAAGTACAATGAGGCAATGAACCCAAGACAAACAGAATATCCCAATCATTTAGGTTTTAATGACTTGCATATTGAGGCCATTAACCATCTAATTCCAGTCGGTGATGATTCTGTTCTTGATATGATTGTTCATCATCATTGCAAGGTGTATGATGACATGACCGCAGCATGTCTTCTATTTCCAACTGGCATGAGTGATCAAGACAAACCATATGGAATTGAATATGTAATTGGTGCCGATGCCTTTGCAACTCTTCCTGAAGAAGAAAAAAAATATTGGCATTATCACAAAACAGAGCTTCCAAATGTAAAGGCCACCTTACCTGACCTTACTGGAGATGAGGCCGAACCATTAATGCCGATTCTTAATGAAACGTATGGCAAAGTTGTTTATTTCTGGCAAATTGGTGATGAGTATCCAATAGGGGATCCATTTGTAGTAATGATTCAAGAACTCTACAAGGATGACAATAATTAATCAGGAATTAATGCCATCTAATTTTTTGAACTAAAACTCAATTCTTGTAGCTTTAGAAACTAGTTTAAGAAAAGTTTGTGCGGACTTTCTTTTGTGACATGTAGTTTGTAAAGTTCATTTTTTTTCAGAATGTAAAATGGATCATGCATCAAAAACAATTCCATCATGTCAGAAACTGAAGACTCCATTAGAGTTTCAGCTTTGTATGGACAAAAAAATATTCCAGGTTGGGGATCTTTGTCATACGAGTTTTCAATCTTTAGTGCATCTTTTATTGATGATGCTGCAATCTCTGTTAAAACAAAATCAATTCCACAGAGTGGCTTTTGTTTTGAGGCCTTTGAAATTTTGTCTAACATAAGAGCACAATATTTTGAAGGATTTTTTTCTGGAGTATATGGGGATATCGTACCATCAAACCAATCAAGCTTTGAGAGGGATTTTTTTATTTTGTAATTTGGAGGAGCACAAAATGTTCTGAACCATCCTTGTTCCTTTGCAAGCCTGTCAACTGATTTTAGCAATTCCAAAACTGAGCTTTCATTATCGTAAATCAATAGAAGGTGTTTTTTTGGAATGCTAGATTTTTGGGATAACCATTTGTCAACTGCGTCTTTAATTATCGAGTTAATTGAAACTCCCTTCTCATCTGCTACTTTGCTAAGTTCTTGATGATCCTTATCATCAAATCCTCTCACAAGAATGTCTTTTGTCATGATATCCTTTGAGGCTGGTGATATATAAATTATGATATCATGATATCAAATATTCATAACATTAATATAATGATATCATGATATCATTTCTATGAAAAAACAACCAACGCTTGAAAAAAAATTAGCAGATTGGGAATCGGCCTTTAATTCGAGAAACGATTTGCAAAACGATCAAGCCCTCAAAGGTTTGATTGATGGTCTAAAAACCAAGATTGTAGTATCTCCAGGAGTGGCATAGAAATGGCACAGCAAGCTACGCAAACCAAAATAGTAAATGGTGTTGATGTTGGGCAACTCTTCAAAACAATTGACAGCATCAAGGAAAATCCAGAAATTGCACAATTCAATTTCAGAGCAAAAAACAAATGGATTGGTGGAACCGCAAACAAGACTACGGTTTCTGAATATTATGGTGCATGCAAAACCCACATGAGAAGCAAGCCACATGTATTCATCAAAGACGAACCACCAGTTCTTTTGGGAAAAGATCAAGGTGCAAATCCAGTAGAATATCTTCTTGCTGGATTGGCAGGATGTGTCACAACAAGCCTTGTTGCACATGCAGCTGCTAGAGGAATCAAAATTGATTCAATAGAGTCAACTCTAGAAGGAGATATTGATCTTCAGGGATTGCTCCAGATTGATGAAAAGGTAAATCCTGGATATCAAGGAATCAACATTTCCTTTAAGATAGAGTCTGATGCATCTGAAGAAACACTGCAAGAATTAATAGAGCTTGCAAAGAAATCCTCCCCCGTCGCAAATTCTATATCTAGACCAACTCCGGTCAATGTGAGGTTGGCAAAATAACAGCGAGGTGTTGATGGTGGAAAAAACTGAAAACTTTGAAGAAAAGATGCTGGATTTTCAAGAGTTGAAGTAAAACAACTACCACATGATCCAATCAATTATTACTATGTTGCAAAACCTTAGATGGCTACTTGACCGCGCTCTTCTGTTCTAATTCTGATGACATCTGAAATATCAGAAACAAAGATTTTTCCATCTCCTGTCTGACCAGTTGATGCGTTAATTGCAATAGAGTTTACAATTTTGTTTACCTCTTCTTCAACACAAACAATTTCGATTTTTCTTTTTGGAACTAGTCCATCTTCAAAGACTTCCTGCTCACTTCCACCATATCCGACATCAACATCGGCACCTTCTCCAACTTGGTCGCCTCTACCTCTAACTGGATATGTGGTCATTCCTTTAACTCCCATTTTTGTGAGAGCAGTTTTTACATTTTGAAATCTAGTCTCTCTGATAATTGCCTCTATCTTTTTCATAGGATCCTACTAGAATATCCTGAGATAAAAATTGGATGGTGATTATTCTGTGGTAGGGTCCCCATCTAACACATGCAAAACATGTTCTACAATTTGTTTTACTCCGCCCTGATGATAGTCGGTTCTCACCTTGTCTGAGCCAAGACTCACAAAGAGAAGATGGCTATCTCCCAGTGGAAATGTGATTCTGGTGATTTTCTCAAATGCTGCAACTGCATATAGTCCATTTCCAATCTTTGGTACCAATTGCTTTCTTGCCTTCCAAGCTTCTGCTGCTCTTTTTAGCGATGCAGCGGTTTCTTCTTCTGAAAGGAAATTTGTAACACCTTCTCTGTGATTCACATTGACAATGTTGCCATCCGTATCAGCTGCCAGGCAATGCCGAATATTTGCATCGGAATCCATTATTCTTTGAAGTAGTTTTTCAAAGGCCATAGATGTAACTATACGGCATCGCATTACTTAAGCGAAAATACGATTATCAGAATTGATTAAAAGCTTCATCTGGCACTCTAAGCATTCAACCGACAGATCTATTAACTACCTTCGATCTGACTATTTGAAGAAAATGTCAGACGAGGTACCTCAATGGTGGGATGGTTTGGCCGAGGAGTTCCAAACCGACATAGAACAAGAGGACAAAACAACTAGCTAGAATTGGCTTTCAAAGGATTCTGCGATCAATTTCTGATCGCTTTTTCATACGGTATGTTTTCAAAAAAATCTCAATCTGTGGAAAACCTTTATCACATACCATGATCGATCGTACCTAATGGAACTTCAAAAAGCAGCTGAGAAACTAATTAAATTAAGTCCATCAGTGCGAATTGTAACTTTTTGTGATTTGAATGGAAAGCCAGTGTTTAGTGCCCATTCAAAAAGAGTTCGAAATGTACTCTCACGTACAGAAAGTAAAGAGTCGCTAAAAAATGCAGCAAGGGCTTGGAAGATGCGAAAAAAATTGGCAAGAAAACTAGGTGTGTGTAAGTGTGTTGTTGCAGAATATTCTTCTGTAAAGCGTATTACAATGCCAGCTGGAAGAAGCCATTTCCTATTTGTGACAACTACATCATCATTTGATCACAACAAGGTAGTTCGAAAAGTTCGTTCCTTCCGATAGTCAAGTAAAAATTCATTTTTTACTATTTTTTTAATTTAATCTTATAAGAATTTGATCGTGCGATCAAAGTATGTGTTTGTGATGTGGTACCTAGTGGTAATATACGGATCCATATGGAAGTGATTTATATCGGCAATAACGTACTTTACCTTATAAAACATGCTTAGAAGAATCACAATAATGCTTGATGATGATCTACAAAAAAAACTAAGAGAAAAGCAGGCAAAACTAATCAAGCAAGGAAACAAAAGCGTTAGCTTCTCTCAAGTCATTAATCAAACTTTGAGCGAAGCTGTCAAAAAAAGCAAGAAATGATGTTAACCATTGGTTAATGGTACGTCATTCTTAGAATTTTTATCATATTCAATGACAAAAAAACCATGAAAGCAAAATTTACCACATCCTGTATTTCATGCGGAGCTGAAATAAAACCAGGAAAAGAAATCTCAAAAAACAATGCAGGAAATTGGGTTCACAAACATTGCGCTGAAGACGCAGAAATTCCTTGATGTGCGTTATTTTCTTCGAGTAGGTTATAAGTGATCAACACTAAATTATAGTGATGGTTTTAGTTTGGATCGGAATTGGAATTGGAGTTTTAATTATAGTAGCTTTAATTATGAAATTACTAAGAACCCCATCGTATTCTGCAGTACAGTTTGAGCAACGTTGTCATAAATGTGGTCAAAAAACAAATGGACTAAAATGTCCTAGATGTGATAAAAAACCATCATTTGGGGTTTAGTATTATTTCTTGGCTAAGTTTTTATTTTTCTTGAATTAACGTGCCAGTGGCTAATTGACAAGTAATATGAGCTCACAAATTTATGATGAAAAATGCAAGAAACTTTTGAATGAAAAAGAGATTAGATTTGCAGGAATTATCGATGAGGCAGGCAAGCAAATTTCTGGAGGATTCAAAGAAGGATTAACTCCGCTTGAAGACGATGAAAAAAAACTTCACTCCTTTATGGAATTTGTCTCAAAGGTTTCAATTAGAAAAGATTATGATCAAAGCCTTGGACCAATAAACTATCTTGCTGCAAGAAGAGACAAGGCAGTTTTAGTAAGTTTTCCATTTCCAGTTAGTAAAATTCTATTGCTGATATCTGCCGAACCAACTGTGGATATTGAAAATTTGGCATCAAAAGTAGTTGATATTTTTACAGACGTCGAATAAGTCATGAAGTTTTTCATATTATTTTCAATTCTTATTTTGTTTACTGCTCCAGCATATGCTGAAGCCCTTAGCATATCTTCAGACAAATCAGAATATTTTAAAGGCGACACGATAACTGTTTCAGGTCAAGTAGATTTTGATCCTGACATTCCTTCAGTAATTATTCAAATCCTAACTCCTACAAAGGATAATTTTGCAGGAATTGCAAACGTTTTTCCTAATCCAAATGGTTCATTTTCAACCACGTTTCATGCAGGTGGCCCTACTTGGCCAAGTGATGGAGTTTATACTGTAAAAGCATCCTATGGGGGAACAACTGAAACCACCTTTGATTTTTTTGAAACTCCACAAACTAAACAATCAACTTCAAATAAAGAATCAACTGACTCTCAAAATAATCTCTCTGAAACCATTTCAAATGAACAACCACAACTAATCCCATCTTCTACACAAGAAATTAATCAAAAACCAAAAACTCACATTCCAGGATTTCCTTCACTTGACAAATCACCACAATATTACATTGATAGATACAACAGCGAACCAGATTACGAGTCTTGGTTTGATTCACAATTTCCAGGACAATCAATTGAATCTGTAGTTGGATATAGTGCAACTCATGTTCCAAATTTCCCCTCACTTGACAAATCACCACAATATTACATTGATAGATACAACAGCGAACCAGATTACGAGTCTTGGTTTGATTCACAATTTCTAGGACAATCAATCTATGAAGTTTTGGGATTTCCTGATCCTGTCCAGGTACCAAACTGGATAAAAATTACTGCCGAATGGTGGTCTACAGGGAAAATTCGAGATTCTGATTTTCTTGACGGAATTGAATTTATGATCAAAAACAACATTCTCGTAGTTCCTTATCTTTCTGAGCCTGACGCAATTCCTGATCAAGATGTTCCAGATTGGATAAGAAACACTGCTAGTTGGTGGGCCCAAGATAAAATTTCTGAAGATGAATTTCTTAATGCCATTGGATTTCTAATTCAAAATGGTATCATCATAGTATGATTTTGTAGAAATATAATAACAACAAATTACAAGATTATTTGTGGAAGATATGTCAGAAAAAAAAGGTGAAGCAATCTATCCAGAAGGTTATGAACCAACAGTAGATGTTCCTGCACCTGATCCTAACGCTAGAAATCAACTATTACATATGATTCTAAGCTCAGCTCCAGAAGAAGTAGTAGACACTGATCTGTTTGCCGTAATGGAAAAAAGACGTTCTACTAGAAAATTTCTTGATAAATGGGTTGAACCATCAAAGGTTGATAAAATTCTTGCAGCAGCTGATATGGCGCCAACAGCTGGAAACTTTCAAGGCTTTGAGATTTTTTATGTTAGAGATCACAAGAAAAAAGAGAAACTCGTCGAAGCATGCAACAAACAACCATACGTTAATGCACCAGTAGTGCTTGTTTTTTGTAAAAATCCTAAAAGAGTAAAGCTAGACTTTCCTCAGGAAATTTTAGAAAAATTTGCTATCCAAGATGCAACGCTTGCAGCAGCTTATTCTCAACTAACTGCACATGCATTAGGACTAAGCTCTATTTGGATTGGAATGCTTGATGAGAATAAGGTAATGGAGATTATTGGAACTGAACTGATTCCATCTTCATTGTTGTGTATTGGATATCCACAAAAGAAAAGACTTCCAAAACCAAAACGAAATCTAAAAGACTTGGTACACGTTACATAATCCTGAGAATGGTTTTAATCTACCAAAAATGAATACATTATCATGAAAGCAACCTTTGCAGCTGGATGTTTTTGGCATGTTGAAGAATTATTTAGTAAAGTTAAAGGGGTGACATCTACTGCCGTTGGTTATACTGGAGGACATGTTGACAATCCAAGCTATGAGGACGTCTGTACTGATGAGACAGGACATGCAGAAGCTGTCCAAGTTGAATATGATCCAAACAAAGTCTCCTATGATGATTTGCTAAAAATTTTCTGGGAAAATCACAATCCTACAACTCTAAATCAACAAGGACCAGATATTGGAACACAGTATCGCTCTGCAATATTTTTTCATGATGCAGAACAAGAAAAGATTGCAAATCAATCAAAAGAAAACTTGGAAAAATCAAACCGTTTCAAAAACAAGATAGTTACTCAAATTGTTCCCGCAAAGTCTTTCTATCGAGCAGAAGAATATCATCAACGCTATTTTGAGAAAAATAACATCTCGTGTTTTCGACAATAATTTTGAATTTATTTTACCAATAATACCGGAATTTTAGAAGCATGAACCACATAGTTTGAGGTGCTTCCAAGAAACAATTCTTTTACTGCCCCTCTTCCACGCGAACCCATGACAATTAGATCATACTTGTCTTTTTTGTTATGAGCAAACTTGACAATGTTGTATCCTACATTTCCTCGGATAATTTTTGATCTAAAAACGATTCCATGTTTTGCAGCTTTGTTTTTTGCTTCTTCCATAAACTGCCTGACCTCCTTGTTCAAGCTTCTCTCAACTGAACCAGTTCCCTTAAATTCAGAACGAGGAGGAGCATATAGTGAACAAATTCCAGTAAGAGTTGCACCACATTGCCTTGCCATGGAAATGGCCATATCGAG
>JBHIUX010000047.1:0-8058 GCA_042138065.1 Nitrosopumilaceae archaeon | reverse complement strand
TAGCAAAGAGGTGGCCTCATCAGATTGGGTATCTGATGCATAAGATAATGAAGCAAATCCAGAAACAACACTCATCTTTTCAGAAATATCTTCTATTTCGTGCAAGATTCCAAAGAATTTTTTCTGAGGCATTTTTGGCTCAAGTTTGGTTTTTATTTTCTCAAACTGCTTTGCCTTTTTTTCTACAAGTTGGATTTGCTTTTCAAATGCTGGACTTTTAGGATTCTTTACTAAATCTGAAAGGTCCCATCCTCCAAGCTCGTACTTCAAAACAAATCTGCTTATTTCTGACTATTAAAAAATCAATTGTGTATTTAGAAAAATTGTAATACTTTGTAATACATTTGAGGCTAACTTTTTTTCTGAAAAAGTATGTAGCTGAATTTTTAGACAATCCTTTAAAGAAAGAGATCCTATCATTACCTATGGCGGACAAGAAGGTAAGCACTTCTTTTAGGTTAGATCCTGACACTCTTAACAAATTAAATTCTGAATCAGAAAAGGCTGAAGTTTCTTTGAACTCTCTTGTAAATCAAATTTTAAAACAACATGTTGAATGGCATTCAAAAGCAGCCGATGCAGGAATTGGAACAATCTTCAAACCAATGCTCAAACATTTAATGTCAAAACTTGATGAAGATGACATCAAAAATCTTGCAGCTAAAATTGCAAAACAAGAAGGAAAAGACTTCATGATGCTTCTTTCTCATGAATACAATATTCATACTGCGCTTAAACTAATAGAAATTTGGCTCAAAGTGATAAAGTATCCTTATTCATATGATGTAAATGGTGATGAACACAAGTTCTTCATTCATCATGATTTGGGAAAAAAATATTCAATTTATCTTTCTTCGTTGTATGAAAGTGTTCTAAATGAATTTAATGCGAAATCAACATTCAAAATTGATCAAAACTCTATTTCATTTACTGTTAATACAGAACCAAACTCTCCCTTACTAGTAGACTAGGTAATTTTTAAAAAATACAAGCATTACATTGTACCTTGTTGAAATGCTACCTGTTTTTATTTTAGTTAATCGTTACCAAAGTTGGAAGCTCGGTTTCAATTGAGATGATAATTAAATTGTGTGTTCTGTACCATGTCTTATCGTCCCATGCCCTGCCCTCTGGGCTTCCAAACTTTTCTTCACGAAAAAAATTTCAATAGTAATCTTTGTGAATGTAACACCATTTCCATGGATGATCTTGAACAGCTTCCATAACTGGATGTCCTGTTTCTTCAAAATGTTTTGTAGCATGACGACCAACTGATGAATCACAACATCCTACGTGTCCACAAGTAAGGCACATTCGAATAGCTACCCAGGGTAAATGTTCTTTTTCACACTCTTCACAACCTTTAGTTTTTGGCGATACCTCTTTTGCCTCTGAAAAATGCTCACATTCATTTGTCATACTATTCTAAAAATTCTGTAATTTTAAAATGTTAGCTGTGCATAACGATAATTCAAAAATTATAGGTTTGAAAAAATTAGTTTGGTCTAATTAGTTTTCACTAATTTTCGAGTTGTTTAATAATTGTAAAAATAAAAAATTTGTATGAATGCATGGAAAAGATTTTGGAATTGGTATGAAAATAAAATTCTTGGAAGTATAATCATAATTGCAATAATTCAATTCATTCAGATTCCACACATGGTTTGGAATGCAGATCTTTATCTTGAAATGGGCATACTTTCAAGAGTACATCCAGCTTTAGATTTCTTACTCTATGGTGTAGATTTGATTGAAATTGTATCAATCATTAATGTTGGAATGATTATGTACAGTTTATTTCAAAAAAGAAGAAAGAGAACTATGCAAACAGCAGAAGAATTCAATAAAACAAATTCAATAAAAACTACTGAATACTAAATTGATTTACCGTGTTTGTAAAGTGCATAGATTAGAATAGCGTCACTTGCATACCAAAACAAATTCACAGGATGAGTCAAATCATATTCTCCAAATAATTCTAGATAATAATACCATACATCACCAATTGTAAAAACCAAAACTCCTACTAGAAGTAATAACCAAACAACTCCAAGCATTCCTCCACGAAAGACTATTGCTCCTAATGCAGCTAGGGATAATGTTATCGCTGTTCCAGTCACAAAGATTAGGCTGTAAAAGTAATCAAATGTATCTGTTTCATCTGCGAAGATTTCATCAAAACCACCATATTCATCCAAGGATACTGCAGTATAGGTTGAAAAAATGATTATTGGAATTGCTATGAATAATGCTTTTTGTTTTAGACTTGTTTTAGTTTTGAAAAATCTAAAGTTGATGATAATGTGCATTGAAGCAAGAGGGTACAGGGCAAAAAAGAAGACGTCCCCGATTGATGGGTATGGATCAATTTCAAAAATCACATCATATGCATAGTATGTAACTTCTCCCAAAAATACTGCAAAATATGCTATGGCAAACAGCAAATATGATTTACCAAAAACTTCCGAAAGACCATACCTATGTGCGACAAAATATGATCCTATCGCAACCGTTAGAGGGGTAGCCATAGAAAGAAATGCAATTCCCTCTTCTAGTTCGGCAGATTCTGGAGAAAAGTAAAGAAATGCTTGAAATCCAATAACTGCAGCTAAAATTAATCCTAAAATTTTGAAATTTATCGAAGTCTTTAAAACTTCAGGTACTTTTTCAGGCTGCAACCTTAATCATCTCTAACTGAAATAATTTCGAAGGAAAATCCTCTTTTGTTATATTCATCGCTGATGATTCTGTATCCCAATTCATTTAGTAGCTCATTTAATTCTGCTACTACAAGATGTGGCCAATTTTTGCCAAGGTCGTGTTGAATGATTATCTTCTCTGTGCCATTTTTTGAAATTTGTCTAAACTGTACTTTCATTGTTTGAAATTTCCGTTTGAGCAAATCCAAAATTGTGTTCAAGTCTACTTTTCCATAAAAAAAGTTGATAGAGTTTTGAAGGTCTTCTTTTCCTACAGTCTGACCAATTTTAATTGCTTTTTCTTTTGAAATCGAATCCATTAATTCTTTGAAAGTTGATCTGAAAATGTTTACCCAACCAACCTCATTTGTTAGGTCGTACCAATGAACTTGTTTCTCTAACATATTATTAATCAAAGTGTTAAGACTAACTTTTTGTTCATCACTTTTTTCATGTAATTTACTACTAAGATTAGAATCCATTCTAATTGAAATGATATCTGTTTTTTTTAATACCTGTGCCATATAATCCACTTCTGCCATTCTTGTATTCTAGCGATCAACTTGTATTTACTTATTGCCACATTTGGTAAAAATGTGTTGGAAGTCTTTTACAATAACATACTATCTCCTACAATAATTTACTTTGTAGTTATTTGTATGTAAAAGTAACAAGTTTGTGCCTAATTATTTTTCAAAACAGTGTACAAAAAATAAAAATCAAAAATGTTGTTTGTCATATTTGGAAATGACAACAAATTTTTTAAAAAAAATATTTTTGTTAACGATCTGTCTGTAGCTAATGTTGATAACAATCACTTTATAGATTGCAATGCATCACGTTTCTTATGCAAAATGGTATAGACAATCTATTAGTTCCTTCTATGAGAAAAACAATTGAAGAAAATTTAGGAAAGAAAACATTAAGCAAAATTGAAGAACGCCTTGTTGAAAGACATGGAATGAATTTGGTTCAATCCATAAAGGATTTTTACAAATTTGATAGTGTTTTACGTGAATTCTTTGGAGCTGGTGCAGATGGTCTAGAAGCCAAATTCTTGCAGAAAATTGTTGAATTGGAAAAAGTAAAGAATGCAAAAACTGAATGGATTACTATTCAAGACCAAGATCTTGCAAAAATCTTCTTAGAATCTTTTGGTGATCCAGACAAAAAAGCAATTTTGAATGCAGTTTTAGATAAACCACATATTGTTTCTGACATTTTAAAAAACTGTAAAATCCCTCAGACTTCTGGATATCGAAAAATTAATTCTTTGATCAATGATGGATTGTTAATTCCTAACGGTCAATCCATCACAAGTGATGGAAAGAAAGTCACAAAGTATGAGACCTTATTTAACAACATCAATATTGAAATTGAGAAAAACACGGTTAGAGTTAAAATTCAAATGAAAAAGAACACAATTGAGAACAGCTCAATTTTACAAGTAGTTAAAGTATAAAAAATTAGAAATTTTTTACAAAATTTCTGATAAATTGTATTGCCCTTTTCTGTGTTGCATCCGTTCTAATCGTTTTATTGCAAATTTTGCAGTCTCTACAACATAACTTACAGGATCTTTCAATGCTTTTTTCAAGTCATCTAATACTTCAAACGCTTCCATTGATCCTAATACTTCAATTGCTTCATGTCTTGCAAGGGAGCTTTGATTTTCTAATCCTGCTTTAAGTAAATCAGGAATCTTTTCTCGCATATCACAAGCTGAAATTTGATAACATGTTTCGTGCATTACTACCCCGTCATCGTCATTTTCTAAATTCCAGACAAACAAATCTGCCGCTTTGTCAAATAGTGACCCTCTTCCCACATCCCGTGCAAGCTCTCCGGTTAACCAAATGGCATCCCACCTCTTTGAGGCATCCTTTTCATTTTTTATTACATCAGTGTATTTTTCTAGTCTTTTTTCTGGAGAAAGATCTCTAGTTTTTGCATCATCAAGTATTACCCAACTCATTTTTTTTATCCCCCACCTTCGTCAATAAAATTACTAACTAGTTGTTCTGAATTTTTTGCATGCGGTTTTGAATTGATTGGTTTTTTGTGAGAAACTTTTCTTGCAATACCTTTTCCTAGGTAGCATCTGTAAACATTTAATGCTCCACTATATGCCCCACGCAAAAAGACATCTTTTTCACTGCCAAACCAGAATTTTAGCCTCCATTCTAGCTTTGAGAGTGTGTGAGCAATTCTTAGATGTTTATCTTGTGATTCAGACAAATTCAAATCGTTACTTTTAATTTCAGATAATTTGTGCCATTTTTTGTCCATTCTTTTTCGAGTTGATGGAATTACTTTTTCTTCACCACTTTCATCTTCAGCTAATCTATTTCTCAAAAAGTATATTCCACCCATCACTAAGACAATTGATACAACGTTTGCAGTTGTAATTGCTTCTCCCAAAAATGCTGATGAGAAAATTACTCCAAATGCAGATGATGATGAATACAATAACAATGATCTAACAGCTCCTATCAATCTTAGAGCTATTATGAAAAAGAATGCTGCAAGACCCGTACCGATTATAGACAACACTACAATACTTGGTACTTGCGACCAATCAACATTAAATGGAATATTGAATGCCAGCATTAGGCCCAGGGCAAATCCTCCTGAAACAAATGATGTTATCTGAGTGATTCTTTTTGCATCAAGGCGTTTGCTAACATATTTGCATAGATTGATGTCAAGTGCATAAAAGAGACCTGATAACAAAATTAACATGTCCCCAAAGACCAAGTCTGAGAACAAAAATCCATTTTGATGCAAATCGATTCCTACCGGAATGACCACCATGCCTAGAATTATCATGGCAAATGGTGATAACTCCTTTCTTTGTAACCTCTCTCGAAGAATAGTTATTGCTATTAATAATGAAAATATCATCTCACCTTCACTCATTATTGCCGAGTTTATTGCAGTAGATTCTTTCAAACCAAAAAAGTATGTCATCAAACCTGCAACTTCTGAAATTCCAATTAAACTCAAAAAGAACATGTTTCTTCTTCCAATTGTTTTCAGTGGAGCTGATTTTCTTGCAAATGGTGTAAAAAAGAATGCGTTGATGAGATAAATCATTGCAACTAAAGCTATAGGACTGATTTCCATTGCTTGAAATCCTTCAATATCAATCAATGGTTTTGCAAATGTATTTGTGAGTCCAGTAAATGCTGCAGATAAAATCATTACAATGTAGCCAATCGTAGCTTTTCTCGAAGTAAAAGAAATCTTTCGATATCCTAATCCTCCAAGCCCTATTTCCATTATTGGAAATAACCTAGTGGTAACATATAACAGATCCTACTTTTGTATTGTCATGCAGTGCATTACGCACAAAATTCATGACTAAAATTATCAGCAATTATTATATTCACAAGAAAATACCAGTAATGGAAATGAGTACTCCTCTTGATGAATATGACATACGAAATATGCCAATCAGAGAGAGGCTCGACTGCTGTAAAGAAATTCTTAGAAATGAAAAAGATGAATCCCTTCGTTGGGATGCAGTATGGATTACTGGAGAAATTGCAGAAAAAGAGGGACCTGACAGTAAATTATTTGATGAAGCATCAGATGTTATGTCTTGGGTTTTAAAAAATGATGATAATGGAGTCGTAAAACATGAAGCGTGTTATCAAATAGCAATGAGAAAGATGACTAAAAAAATTCCTGATTTACTTAACAGCGCATTAAATGATGATAGTGGCCTAGTAAAACACGAAGCAATTGAAGCATTAGGATTGCTTAATGCATTTGATTCAGAGGAACTAATCTCAAAAACAACTAATCACCGTAACACTGATGTGAGACAAACAGCAGCATTTGTTTTAAGACGACTAGAACGAGTAAAAAATAAACAAACTGTAAAGGTTTAGCCACTCTCATTTGTAATCAATTGTAGCTAATTGTAAACACCTGATCGATCACACTTTTAAGAGATCGCCAGATCTATTTCCAATTATGGGAATAACCGCAAAGAAACTCGTGTTTGGCGATTGTCCAATCGATGCAGACAAATATGAAGAAATTAGATACGAGCTTCAAAAATTTGGCTTGACCCCTAATCAAGTAAAGGTGTTTTTCTATCTCGGAAAATTTGGCTCAAAAACTGCTATTGAAATTAGCAGAGGTTTGCAAATGCCAAGAACAGAAACCTATCATCTTTTGACTGCCCTTCAAAACAAAGGAATGGTTCTTGCAAGTTTTGATCACCCAACAAAATTTTCAAGCGTATCTCTTGACAAAGCGATCTTTGCCCTTGTAAATGCCGAATCAGAAAGACTAGATTCTTTGAAAAAATCTGAACCTGTTCTAAAAAAACTTTGGTCCAACATACCAGACCTTGGAAAAGGATTATCAGAACATGAAGAAAAATTCCAGACATTAAGAGGTGGAAATCAAATAAACAGCAAAATCATTGACATGATTTCTAGTGCTGAAAATGAATTCTTAATTTTAGGTTGTGAGAAAGACTTTTTGAAATTCTATCACGCAAACTTTCTTGACTCATTTGAGAATAATTCAGTTGACTTCAAATTCCTTACTGCTGCATCAGAAAAATCATGGTATATTTTTGATGATATTGACAAATCAAAGGTCAAAAAAATGCCTGTAGGAGTAAAGGATAATCTTTGCTTTCTCATAAAAGATGAAAAGGAAATGATTCTATTTGTCAAAAAACCAAACGAAGCACATAAGGAAGTAACCGCATTTTGGACAAATTCCGAATCAATGATTTACTCTAATATGCTATTGTTCAAGAATTTGTGGTCAAAATCAAAATCTATTCTACAGTAGATTGTAATTATTTTGCTAACTGATTAACCAAGTCTGTCGAGGTAATTATTCCAACTATTTTACCTTCTTCAACTACTGCAAGCTTTCGAATCTTTTTTGAAGTCATTTGTTTTGCTGCTGTTATAATTGATTCAGCAGAATTCACTGTCTCTAAAGGAGACGACACAATTTTTTCAACTGGGGTATCTAGAGAAAGCTTTTGTGTAGAAATTTTTATTGCAAAGTCTCTATCGGTAATTATTCCAGATGTGTTTCCATCTTTTTTCATCAATACAGCTCCTATTCCTCCTTGCTCCATCATCTTTGCCACTTGAAAGACAGTGGTTCCAGGATCGACTGTAATGAGAGCTCTAGTCATTATGTCTTTGACAAGCATTTCTGATAATGATTTTTCTATACTCATGTCCTCAAACAATTCACAACCTAATAAGATATTAATTTTAATGGTGGACCGGATGGGATTTGAACCCATGACCTTTGCGGAATTTTGAAATTCTTACGCAGTGTGAGTGCGTCATCCTAGCCACTAGACAACCGGTCC
>JBHIUX010000046.1:0-8099 GCA_042138065.1 Nitrosopumilaceae archaeon | reverse complement strand
AACATGAACATGATTTAGTTCAAAGTGCATTAAACTTTGATGATACAGTAATCCGGACAGTAATGACACCAAGAACAAAAATGTTTACACTCAGCGCAAAGATGCTTTTGTTTGAAGCTTTAGAATTAATTAACCAAAATGTACACTCTAGAATTCCAGTTTATGGTTCTAGTAAAGACGACATAGTAGGTTTTGTCCACGTAAAAGATATTTTATCTGCAATTGAAAAAGACGATAAAATGATCACACTTGAGCAAATTGCACGACCTCCAGTATTTGCATCACAAGAAAAAATGGTAAGTGAGCTTCTAAAAGAAATGAAAGGTAGAAAAACACACATGGCAATTGTTGTAGATGAACATGGTGGAGTAGAAGGGCTTGTGACTCTAGAAGATTTACTTGAAGAGATTGTTGGTGAAATAGAAGATGAGACTGACAAAGCCATGCCTCCATTGTATCAGTCTGTTGATAAAGATACAATAATTACAAATGGCGATATTGAAATTGATCAAATAAATCAAATTTTTAAAACAAATTTGCCTCTTGGCGATGATTATGCATCACTTAATGGTCTACTTCACGAAAAATTACACGACATTCCTCAAGAAGGAGACAAGGTTGAAATTAATTCATTAAGAATCATAGTTGAAAAGGTTTCAAAAAATCGTCCTGAAAAAATTAGAATTGAGAAAATAATGAGTCATTAAGTTTTTTTTGCAAAATGCTCTTCTAGTGTTTTTTTCTTATCTTCCATATGAAATAGTTTTTCTGTATGTTTGAATGCTTCTTCATAAGGACGTTCATAAAGCATGGCCTGCATTAGCATATGATTTTCCGGTATCACAATTCCTGTTTGATCATCAGAATACATCATCTTTACAGTGTCTTCAATGGATTCAACCATGTTTGCATGAATGTGAATCATGTTTGTATCTGTAAAGTTAAAGTTCATTGTATTAGCATAGTCTCTAACATCCTTTGTTCCTTTTGCAGTCCACAATGTAGCCACTCCATATTCATTTTTGAAAATTTCTAAAATTTCAGATGGTTTTGGTGCTTTGTCTTTAAAGCGAATATCCATTATGTGAAGATGCATTTGTCGTGTTGGTACTTTTATTGCTCGTAAAAACAATGGAGTTTCTTTTCCCATATAGCTTTTTACATCATCACCATGGTGTGGGTTTTCACTCCACTCAATAGTGTCTTTTACCTCTTTTTCTGTTTGTTCAATATCTGCCCATCTTCGTACCAAAATGACATCAAATCTTACTAGCCTATCACCAAATTTTTCACGTAAAGGTTGAAGAATTCTTCCCATGCCAGTGACATTGCAGCTACCTTGCATGACATGTTTTTTTCCAAAGGCTTCTGAATAATTTGCTCGAGAATTAAACAATAAATCAGAAACAGCTTTATCCCCGTAAACAGTTTCACCACCTTGGTAAATTGCCATTACACCTTTTGGCTCATAGAGATTTTTTTTGTTCATATAACCATGACCGCCAGGAGCAGCATCAATCACCAAATCACAATTATCCAGTGCAGATTCGATAGTTCCTGAAATTTTGAAATCCTTGAAAGAATCAAGTTTTTTTTCAGGAACATAAACATCCAGACCTTTCGAGATTGCGGCATTCACCTTCTCATCTGGGGAGTATTTTCCAACCCCTATTACATCAATTTCAGGATCTTCTTTGATAAAGGAGGTAATTCGGCTTCCAATAGAACCATAACCATTTACGAAAACCCTTTTCATGTTTTCACTCCAAACAAGCCATTTATTTAGATTTGAACTGAAAAAGAGTAAATTTTAAGAAATAAAGTAAATGTTGACTGTATTTTTCAAAAAATTACATACTGGGATTAAAAGACAGGATTTTTGCAAATAAAGCAATGTTTGAATTCATATTTCTTCAAATAGGAGCCGAAGGAGACTGGTATGATATCTTTATTGATATCGGAAGATGGTTTAATGAATTGACAGGCGGCTTGTTTTTTGGCGACATGGAATTTTAGAGTCACAAAAACAACAAAAGCCTAAATGTAGTCATTAAAGCAAACTAGATGTGAATTTACACGGTCCATCCCTCATTATTGGTGCAGGAATTACTGCGATTGCGATTTTTGTTTCATTTCTTGCATTTGACAATATTGGTGATGAAAAAGAATTAGTTTTAGAACAAGCAGAAAACATTCAGCCAGAACCTCAAAGAATTGGTTTGGATGTTTTTACAGAAAATGGTTCGCCTTATCTTGGTAATTCAAACGCACCAATTACTTTAGTAGAGTTTGGAGATTATCAGTGTCATTTTTGTAATGTATATTTTCACAATACAGAACACAGTATAATTGAAAATTATGTAGAAACTGGCAAACTGAAAATCATTTTTAAGGATTTTACAATTATTGGTCCTGATTCTATAACTGCTGCTCATGCTGCTCATTGTGCAGATGATCAAGGAATGTTTTGGGAATATCATGACATTCTTTACAATAATTGGACTGGAGAAAATAATGGATGGGCTAGTTCTGAAAACTTGCTTGGTTTTGCACAACAGATTGGATTAAACATTGATGAATTTACAGAATGTATGCTAAGCGAAACTCATAGCAATATAATCACTCAAAGTAATTCTGATGCAAGAACACTTGGATTAACTGGAACTCCTTCCTTTTTTGTAATCGGTAAAGACAATGTAGTGACAAAAGTTCATGGTGCACAGCCTTTTGAGAATTTTAAAAAAATTTTTGATTCTGAACTAGAAAAATAGAATATTTTGCGATCATAAAACGAAAATAGGCATAAGAAATGGCTGATTTTTTCTACTTGGTGTGACAAATTAACCTCAATAACCTTATAAGACCATATTCGGAGGCTAGCTCATGGCAGCCGGAATTGATGATATCGCAATATACATCCCTAGACTGTATGTTGACGCATCTGATTTTGCAAAGGCCAGAGGCATGGAGCCTCAAAAACTGATCAAAGGCCTTGGAGTTTCAAAAATGGCCATGGTTGACACCAACCAAGACCCAGCATGTCTTGCAGCAAACGCATGTTTGAAAATCATGCAAAAGAACAAGATTTCTCCTGAAGAAATTGGAAGATTATACGTATCAACAGAATCCTCTTTTGATGAATCTAAAGCAATGAATTCGTATGTTATTGGAATGCTAGAACAGGTTTATGGTTCAGATTCTTTTGAGCACTGTGGCGGAGTAGAAACAAAGTTTGCTTGTGTTTCAGGCTCTTATGCACTATATGATAATACAAATTGGATTAGGGCGGGAGAAGCAGAAGGAAAACATGCTCTTGTTGTAGTATCAGACATTGCAAAATACGATTTAGGTTCTTCAGGTGAAGCAACACAAGGAGCAGGGGCAGTTGCAATGTTACTTAATGATTCACCACGATTACTTGCATTTGATCCTAAAGTTACATCAACATCTATCAAAGATGACTATGATTTTTACAGACCATTTGGAAAAGAGACACCAATTGTTCATGGTCAATATTCTAATCTTCTTTATTTGATCCAGGTAAGAAAAGCACTTGAAGCATACAAAAACAAAGTGATTTCAAGCGGACTACTTGAAATCGGAGAAGGGGAGACAATTCTTGATTATATTGATTATCTAAACATGCACCTCCCATATTCAAACATGGGTAAGAAGGCTCTTGCATATTTGGTTCGACATGAATGGCGCAGATTACCAAGATGGAAGCCATTAATTGAAAAAATCGGCATGCCAGAACCACTTCCAAAGGATCCTAGAGGAACAATTGAATCAGTTCTTGGGGACCAAGAATTTATGGAAAAAGACCACGAGTTTACAAAACGCTTTACTAAAACAGAAGAGTTTATAGAAGTTTATGAATCAAAATTAGCAAGTTCTCTTATTGCATCAACAATGATTGGTAATCTTTACACCGCTTCACTTTACCTTGGATTTAGAAGTAGTTTAGAATTTGAATACCAAAAAGGAATTGATTTAACAGGTAAGAGAGTTGGTTTTGGTTCTTATGGTTCTGGTTCTAGTGCAATGGTCTTTAGTGGTGTAATTCAGCCTGAATATGAAAAAATTGTTAAAGATATGAATCTTGAATCCGAGATTGGGTCAAGAAAGAAATTGTCACTTGAAGAATATGAAAAACTTCATGAAAGCAAATTAAACCCAAATCAAGCGTTTCTATCCACAAAAAAAGAATTTGTCCTCACTGAAATTCAGACAAAACCTGAATCAAGAGGAGAACGCAGGTACGTTTACAACGAATAATACTAGTTTAAAATTTTCAAATCAAACTTTGTTTCAAATACTTTTGCAATTTGATCTACATCTAATGAATTAAAAAATGGAATAGAGCCTAAAACAGATACTCCAGTAATGTCCTCTAAATCATCTTTTAGTACATCAATTGCATATCCATTTAAATCAATTTCATTTATGATGATTCCTTTTATTCTAATTCCAGATTTTTTTGCCAACTGACACGTCATGATGGTGTGGTTTAGTGTACCAATACGATTTCTTGTAATTAAAATGGTTTCTAGATTTAGATCATTTATCAAATTTGTAATAAAATAATTCTTCAGTATAGGAGTCATAATTCCCCCCATTCCTTCAACTAGTATACATTCATGAAGTGTAGATAATTTTTTGAAACTTTGTAAAACCAAATCAATGTTTACTTTTTCTAAAATGTTCGAAATTTTCATGGCAGTGTAAGGAGCTGCAGGTATTGGGAAAAATTGAGGATTAACTAATTCTTCAGGATCATTTACTTTTGCGGCATTTGCTAAAATTTGCGCATCTTCTGATTTGTAATTAGTTTCTTTTGCAGTGCCTGCAGCAAATGGTTTCATCACACCTACATCAATTCCCATATTTCGAATTGCACGTGCCAAACCTGCAGCAATCCATGTTTTTCCTACATCGGTGTCTGTTCCTGATACAAAAAATGATTGCAACACCAAAAAATGTTAATTTTGGCATAAAACCCTTCGGTTAATTATTAAGATGAGAGTATTGTTTATCGTTAAATGAAGCAAGACAGCTTTGTTTGGCATCCTAATACCCAGATGTCAGAATGGCACTCTTTTGATGAAATCGTTCGTGGAAAAGGCATGTGGTTGATTGATTCACATGGAAACAGACTTCTTGACGGAGTTGCTAGCATGTGGTGCAACGTTTGGGGGCATTCAAAAAAAGAGCTGATTAATGTAATTTCAAAACAATCAAAAAAATTACAACATTCTCCAATGTTTAATCTAACAAATAGACCTGCTGAAGAACTAGCAAAAAACCTTGTAAAAATTTCTCCAGGAATGTACAGGGTGTTTTATTCAGATAATGGTTCAACTGCCATGGAGATTGTGTTTAAAATCGCATTACAGTATTGGAAAAATAAAAATAAAAACAAAACAAAAATTGCAACTCTTGAAAATGGATATCATGGAGATACTTTTGGTGCAATGTCAGTTGGATATGTTCCAGAATTTTTCTCAAAATTTAAATCAAATTTGTTTTCTACTATTCAAATTCCCGTTCCAAATAAATACCGACTGCCAAAAGGTTTTACATTTTCAAATTATCAGAAACATTGCTTAAATAAAATAGAAAAACTATTTTCAAAAGATAAATCTATTGCAGCATTTGTAATGGAAAGTGGTGCACAGGTAGCAGGTGGAGTAATTATTTATCCGCAAGGATTTCAAAAAAAAATTAGTCAACTTTGTAAAAAATATAATGTTTTGTTAGTTTTAGATGAAGTTGCTACTGGATTTGGTAGATTAGGAAATATGGTTGAATATGTTGCACAATCATCAAAACCAGACATTGTTGCATACGGTAAAATGTTAACTGGAGGATATCTAACAATGGCGGCAACACTAACAACAAAAAAAGTCTATGATTCATTTTTAGGGAATTTTTATGATCTTAAGCATCTCTTTCACGGTCATACATATACAGGAAATCCAATAGCAGCGGCTGTTGCAAACAAGAATCTAAAACTATACAAAAAAACTAACTTGATTAAAAAAATTCAAACCACATCCAAAGTTTTTGAAAAATATCGTTCAGAATTACTATCCTTAGAGCATGTTGGCGATGTTCGACACAAAGGGATGCTTATGGGAATAGAATTGGTGCAAAACAAGCAGAAAAAGACTCCTATTACGCCTAAAAAATCATTTAACAAAATAGTTTTTGAGAGTGGAAAAAAGCATGGGATCTATCTTAGAACATTAGGAAATATCATTATGCTTGTTCCACCTTTGGCCATTTCTCAGAAAGATCTTAATTTGCTCATACAAAGAACCACCAGCATGATAAAGTCGTTAAAATGGTAAACCACAAATGAAATCAAGGTTAACCTTTCCAAAATCTTATTTAGACTAGAATTCTTGTATTTTGAATATGAACACTCAAACAATCTCTGAATGTGAGAGCAAAGTTCTCAGAGAAGAGAAGTTATCGTTTGAAGAAGCAAAAAATCTCATGAATGTGTCTGATTCTGAAGTAAAGATTCTAGCAAAATCTGCAAACAACATTACTAGAAAATTTAATGGATTAAAGGTAGATGTCGAGGAGCTAAATAATATCAAAAAAAATGGATGTAGTGAAGATTGTGTTTTTTGTGCTCAATCTGCATTTTATGATACACAAATAGAACGGTATCAGCTCCCACCACCACCTGAAATAGTAAAGCAAGCTCAAAAAGCAAAAGATGATGGAGCAGTTTCATATTGTTTAGTTGCTGCATGGAGAGAACCTTCAACAGAAGAATTTAAACAAGTTTGCGATATTATTGAAGAGATTAACGAAAAAGTTGGAATTAAAGTTGATTGTAGTCTTGGTTTTCTTACAGCACAACAGGCCAAAAAATTAAAAGAGCTCAATGTTCATCGCTATAATCATAATTTAGAAACATCAAGATCAAAATTTCCTGAAATTTGTTCAACTCATACATTTCAAGATAGAATTGATACTCTGAAAATTGCAAGAGATGCAGGAATTCAATTGTGCACTGGTGGAATATTGGGGATGGGTGAAACAAGAAAACAAAGGTTAGAATTAATACAAGACATTGCATCGCTTTCACCTGAAGAAGTCACATTGAACATTCTAGTTCCAATGCCTGGAACTCCACTTGAGCTTCAAACACCATTATCAAAATTAGAAATTATTCGTACATTTGCAGTTTTACGATTTTTGTTACCATATTCAATAATCAAAATTTCAGGAGGTAGGGAACTTACTCAAGATGATCAAGGTGAAGAATTACTTCAAAGCGGTGCAAATGGCATTATTACTTCAGGTTATCTAACCATGGGCGGAAATAATCCCGAAAAGGACATTCAAATGATTGAGAAGATTGGGCTTGAAGCCTAAACTAGATTTTATTTCAAAACAACTCGAACAAATCAAAAAAGACGACCTCTATAGGAGATTACGATTTGGCAAAGTAAATGGAGCATATATCACAATAAACAAGAAAAAACTACTCAACCTATGCTCAAACGACTACCTTGGCATACCATCATCAAAATTCACCATAAATCAAATGCAATCAAGCTCTAGACTAGTTTCTGGAAACGATTCATCATTTGAACTACTTGAAAAAAAACTTGCACTGCATAAATCTCAAAAAAATGCATTAATTTTTCCTACTGGATATATGGCAAATTTAGGTGCCATACCTGCCTTAATACAAAAAAATGATCAAATACTAAGTGATGAATTAAACCATGCCAGTATAATTGAGGCATGCAGATTATCAGGGGCAAAAATTACGGTATACAAACATAATGATGTTAATGACTTGAAATCAAAAATTAGTAAAAAACACAAAAGACGATTCATCATAACTGAAGGAATTTTCAGCATGGATGGAGACTTTGCAAAATTAAAAGACATTACAAAAGTCGCAGAAAAAAATGATGCAATCACAATTCTAGATGATGCACATGGTGATTTTACTGTAGGACAAGATGGTAAAGGATCTGCTGATTATTTTGGGGTTTCAAAAAAAATTGATTTGTATGTTAGCAGTCTAAGTAAGGGTCTGGGTTCTTTTGGAGGATATATTGCAGCTG
>JBHIUX010000045.1:6309-8199 GCA_042138065.1 Nitrosopumilaceae archaeon | reverse complement strand
CTAGTTGCAAAATTGGATTTTTGACTTCAGATCAAGGTCGTTTGTTTTACTTGTTATTGCATTTGTGATTGTTTCACTTTTGGTTTATTTTCAAATAACTGAAGAATTCGATCAATCCACAATTCTTTACTTTGATTCCATTTCAGGAAATCCTGCTCTAGATTTGTTTATGCAATCGATTACAGAAATTGGTGATGTTTTTTACACACTAATTTTTGCAATAGCACTAATTCTTATCAAAAAGACCAGAAGAATAGGAATCACGATAATGATTTTGATAGTTGTATCTACAATACTTACAGGATACATCAAATGTGGCGTTGATAGAGATAGACCTGACATTGAATTTTCTGGAACCCCATTTCCAATTCCAATAGAGCCTGATACCTTTTCACTATTCTGTGAAGGTGGTCATGAAGCGTCATTTCCATCAGGCCACACCACTAGGGCCATAATTTTTGGAATAATACTTGGCTATGCTTTATCAAACAGGTTTCCTCGAGGATGCTATTTTTTACTACTTTATCCTGTCTTGATGGCAATCAGTCGTGTTTACATCTTGCAGCACTATCCAATGGATGTGATAGGCGGAGCCATTCTTGGAATCTTACTTGCAGGAGTGCTGGCGCAAAAAACAAAGTTATACAAATTTTTAGAAAAATCAAAAACCTAATTTTTCTAAAACATTTCCACTGATTAACACTATTGCATAATGATCGTCGTCATGATGATATGTCCAATATCTGATATTGCGTTCTTGGTTACTATGTCTTAACCCATAATTAACACTGGTTGTTACAATATAGCCAATTCTTTTTGCAATCTTTGAATCCTTTGGCATCAAAACCTTGTACCCATCTTTTCTATTCTCAAATCCTAGTTTCACCATTTGTTCGGCTGCATCAGAAGCATCTTTTTCGTCCTTTAAATTAAAGATCTTGGCAATTGGAAGCTTTGAGGGATGAAATTCCAATATGCTTTTGATATTTTCAAAATTACTAATATCTCTTCATAATCGTTTCTTGAAATCGGCAAATTAATGTTAAATTTCTTAACTGAGAAGTCAAATCCTGATTATATTTACAACTTAACCTACCCTTTCATTGAAAATATCTATGTCCTCATTGTCAAGGGAAGCTAAAAAATTGCAATCAAGACGTCAACAAGTAAGCAAACTCAAAAGAAAAAGTGCAAGAGAATTTGAAAAAGCACAAACTCTTCTCAAAAGGTCTTCTTCTGGATTAGCCTCAGTTGAAAGAAAAATAGAGTCAGCAAGAGAGCAACTTACTGATGTTTCAGACGTCTTGACACAGAAACTTGCTCAGCAAGAGAGCATTCAAAGACTCATTGCTACTGCAGAGCAAAAACTGCAATTTGAAAAAGATGCAAAAGACCAAGCAGAGCAAGAAATAGAATATGCAGAATCTGGCGAGGAAAAAGAAAACGCCAAAATTCGATTAGATTCTATCGTTGATAGAATTAATGAAATTTCTGAAGAAATTAAACAGCGAAATAAGATGGCAAAAAAAGTAGCCGCAGCCATAGAAGAATTTTCAAAATCAAAATCTAAAATTTCAACTAAAATCCAAAAAAAGGCTCATGAAAAGCCTGAATTAAAAAAATTAATTCAAAAAAGCAAAAAAGCTTCTACCCGACTAGCAAAGAGTCTTGCTAGTAAAGCAAAACAGGAAGAATCTACAAAAGAACACTTCAAAAAAGTCAAAGCAAAATTAGAAAAATTAAAAGCTAAAAGAAAGTCAAAACCAAAACGAAAATCATCTAAAAAATCTAAAAAACGAAAGGGCGCTACAAAGAAAAGTAAACGCAAATCAGCTAAAAAAGCTAAAAGAAAGTCAAAACCAAAACGAAAATCAGCTAAAAAATCTAAAA
>JBHIUX010000045.1:0-6209 GCA_042138065.1 Nitrosopumilaceae archaeon | reverse complement strand
AAAAAAGCTAAAAGAAAGTCAAAACCAAAACGAAAATCAGCTAAAAAATCTAAAAGACGATAATTTTCACCTACAAATCCTTTGTAGGATTAATATTATAAGATAAAAATTAGAATAACATGTCAATTAACGAAAAAATTTCTGTAGAGATTTCATCCTTACCAAAACTAAAAAATCCAAAATTAATTTGTGGCCTTCCAGGAAGTGGCTATGTTGGAAAATTAGCAATTGATTATGTTATTGATAAACTACAAGCAAAACAATTTGGAGATATCTATTCATCTTCATTTCCACCTCAAGTCTCCATTCAATCAGATGGGACAGTTGATTTAGTAAAAAACTCATTACACTATTGCCAAATAAACGGGCAAGACCTAGTCCTTCTTACCGGTGATGCCCAACCTGTCTCTGCCCAAGGCGAGTATGCTCTTGCAGAAGAGATCATTGAATTATGTAAAAAAATGAATGTAACTGAAATCTATACACTAGCTGCATACATTACAGGAAAATTTTCAAAAGTTCCCAAAGTTTTTGGAACCGGAACATCAACTAAAATTGTAAACGAATTCACAAAATTTGGAATATCAAAAATGGATAAAGGAAACATTACTGGAATGAACGGCGTAATAATTGGAATTGCAAAACGTTCTTCTATTTCAGGAATTTGTCTTTTAGGAGAAACTTCTGGGTATGTAATTGACGCAAAGGCGTCTAAAGTAATCTTGGAATCTCTTTCAAAAATTTTGAACATTAAATTTGACATGTCAGAGCTAGACAAAAGAGCAAAAGATACAGAAGAAATCATAAAAGCACTTCGTTCTCAAGCTGCTGCTCAGGGAACTCAGGACCAACAAGTGCCAGTGCCTAGTGGTTCTGATGAAAAAAGTTTAGGGTATATCAGTTAGTAAAAAAACAAAGGTCGTAATTTTTCTAAGGGTTTACTAGCATTTCGCCGTATTTGCCCTTGCCTAATGAAACTTCGCCTTTGAAGGAATTTGTGTATCCATTTTTAATTACGATTGTGTCGCCTTCATTTACTTTGGCGATATCATCTCCCCATAATGTGAATTTGATCTCTCCAGAATCATCTGAAAGCATTGCATCGCAAACATCAATGGTTCCACCTCTTTTCATGTTGACAGTTCTTACTTCGCCTTTACTTTTTAACACGCCTTTTGTGTTAATTCTATTTCTCAAATTCTGAACTTCAGAAATTGGAACATATGGTTCGCTCAATTTTATCCTGTAAAACGGTTTTCTAAGGCAATTATAAATTTTTAAGATCTAAATTTTCCAACAAAAATTCCAAATCGCAATTGACAAATACTGGTTTTTTTGAATTGCTGTTGCAGGGGTATCGAAGCCCGGTCAACCGAGAAGGACTCAAGATCGGTTATGGGAGATCCTTTCCTTTAGGGGTTCGTGGGTTCAAATCCCACCTCCTGCACCATATAATTTTCTGAAATAATCATTGAAAATTAGAAAAGAAAAAGCGTCTAAGCTACTATTGCTTTTATTTTAGAAACCGAGTGACTAGAGATCTCACGATGCATTTTTGCTAAATTCTCATCTCTAAAAGTGAGATTACACCTAAAACATTTCCAAGCCACTTCTTCCGACACATTTAGAGCTACGTGAATTTTAGTTATAAAGATATTGCATGATTCGTTCTATTTCTTGCAATACCTGATCATTTCCTTGAAAATCTTGAATTTCTTTGATTTTTTAATTTTTTTTAACGATTTCTTCCAGACTAGAACCCTGACAAGGATTTACATGACTAAAAATAACTGAGATCTTAGAAAATGACCGATATTTTTGAAACATTTGTAGAATTTTCCTACGCCGGAATCTTTCTAGTTCTACTAGCTGTAAATGCTGCCCCTCTATTGATGCCTCCAAGCTGGATAGTTTTGTCCTCTTTTTATGCTCTGGACCCACAATTGGACCCAATCGTTTTAGCAATAGTTGGTGCTACTGGGGCAACAATTGGGAGATTCATTCTAAAACGGATTAGTGGTCTGTTTAGAAAGTTTGTAGCTGAGGAACACAAATCAAATCTTGATGTGATTGGAAATTATCTGAATCGAAAAAGATTTGGATATCCTTTAGCATCCTTTCTTTTTGCTGCAACTCCACTTCCAAGCAACATGTTGTTTGTTGCGTATGGTTTGATGCGAGCAAAAAGTATTGGACTTTACATTGGATTTTGGCTTGGCAGACTATTATCTTATTATATCATGATTTCAATTAGTGAAGTTGTTCTTACACCATTTTTGGATTTGTTTGAAAATAGAGTTGTTGGAATATTAATTGCCGATGGAGCTGGAATTGGAGTAGTAATATTGTTTATGTCTATTAATTGGATGTTATTATTGACAGAACGAAAATTCAAACTGGTAAAACCAAAGCTTTGGCGGTTCTAGTATGAATGTTTTAGAGCAGCTGAAAAAAGAGGTCAAGAAAAAAATTTCAAATGATCCTGCTCATGATTTTGATCATATAATGCGTGTATACAAAAATGCCGACAAATTAGCAAAAAAGGAAAAAGGAAACAGAAAACTCATTCTTTCTGCTGTGCTACTTCATGATATAGTAAACTATCCAAAATCTGATAAAAGGTCAAAAAATTCTTCTTCAGAAAGTGCTATGAAAGCTAAAAAAATTCTTGCAAAATATGATTTTTCTAATGACGAAATAAAAATAATTACAGATGCTATTCGTGATCATAGCTTTTCAAAAAATAAAATGCCGAAAACACTGGAAGGGAAAATATTGCAAGATGCTGACCGATTAGATGCGATTGGAGCAATTGGAATAGCTAGAACATTTGCAGTCTCTGGATCTGAAAGTAGGCCATTCTACAATAGTATGGACCCGTTTTGTTCAAAAAGAAATCCTGATGATCAAAAATGGGCAGTAGACCATTTTTATCAAAAATTGTTAAAGCTAGAAAAACTAATGAATACAAAATCAGCCAAAATTGAGGCTAAAAAGCGTACAAAAATCTTGAAGAATTTTCTTTCTAATCTTAGAGATGAAGTTTAGCCATAATCAATATAGCGGTCATATCTTTTCTCAACCTCTTTATTCAAACCGTTAGTAATTTTTTCAATTTCCTCTTTTTTTCTAGTTTTGATGTACTTGTCAATTTCATCAAATTTCTCTTCACCAAAATACGATTCAAAAACAGGAGACAGCATTTCAAAATACTCGATTACTTTGTCTCGAAACTCCTCTCTTTTTGGATGCTTTATTCCATTAAATCTAAACCAAATTGACGCCCAACTACAGCCTACAATGTGAGGAAGTAAATCAAAGGCACGCTCTATCTCAAATTTTTGGTCGTCTCTCATGAACTCTCTTGAAGCATTTTGGCTGCATTTTTTGCAAAATATGTTACCATCATGTCAGCACCTGCTCTTTTTATCGCATTAAGAATCTCAGTTACGACATCTTTCTCATTAATCCATCCTTGATTTGCAGCAGCTTTCACCAAAGCATATTCACCCGAAACACTGTATGCAGAAACTGGAACATTAAATCGCCTTTTTGTTTCTGCAATTAGATCAAGATAAGCCAAAGCTGGTTTTATCATGACAATGTCGACTCCTTCCTTGATGTCAGCTTCTACCTCTCTCATTGCTTCACTTGCATTAGTATATGGAACTTGATAGCTTTTTCTGTCACCAAACTTTGGCGCACACTCAGCTGCATCTCTAAAAGGTGAATACAATGATGAGCGATGTTTTGCAGAGTGCGACATTATTGCAACGTCAGAAAATCCTGCATTATCTAATCCATGTCTTATTGCAGCAACTTGTCCATCCATCATTGCAGATGGTGATACAACATCTACACCTGCCTTTGCTTGACTGACTGCAATTTTTGTTAGTGTCTCATTGCTAGAATCATTATCAATCTTGTCTCCTTTTACCAACCCACAATGTCCTGCAGTGGTATACTGACAAAGACATACGTCTGCCATAATCACCATGTTGTTTCCATAATTTTTTTTGATTTGCGAGATCGCTTGCTGAACAATCCCTTTTTCATCAAATGCACCTGTCCCAGCATCATCTTTTTTTGCTGGCAATCCAAAAACCATCACAGCTGGAATCTTCAAATCAGAAATGGTTCCAACCTCATCAACAACATCGTCTATTGGCAGTCGTTCTATCTCTGGCATTGAATCAATTTTGACTCTACTTTTCAAATCCTCTTGGACAAATACAGGACAAATGAAATCTTTAGGACTGAGTCTGGTCTCCTGCATTAATTCACGAATTTTTTCATTGTTTCTTAATCTACGAAGGCGTCTTGAAGGAAATGACATGATAAAAATCCCTTTTCAGTAAATATAATTCTAGTCTACTCTTTTTTCTTGTAATCAAACAACTTACTTGCAGCATCTAAAATTTCTGGATTTCCTTGCTCTGATGCTTTTCTAAGGTTGTTCATTGGCTGTGATACTATACTCTCAACAACTGCCTTTGTTAATTCTTCAATAATTTTGATTTTTTGCTCATCTTTTTCATCTAACTTTTGCAGTGCCTTTTGTAACTCTTTAATTCTTAGGGTGTCAATATTTTTGAAAACATCTTTTACTATTGGTTCTGCGTCTAGTCTGTTCATAGAGGCTTCTAAAACAGGTAGTTCTTCGCTAATTATATTTTCAACGGTTTTTACCTTACCCATCCTACTTCTCATGTTTTTATCAACCATCTCTGCAATCTGATCAATATTCATTAATTTTATTCCACTCACTGTGGCTACCTTTTCATCCACTGTTCTGGGGTTTGACAAGTCTAAAATCATCATACCATTTTTCTTCTCTTTTATCGCATTTTTTATTCTTTCATGAGTCACCAAAAAATATGGAGCAGTTGTTGCAACAAAAATTACGTCATAATTATGAAATGCAGATAACACATCTTCAAATTTTACAGGAATACCTCCCATTGTTTCAGAAAATGCCTTTGATCTCTCCATTGTTCTACTTGTGACAAAGAATGGATAACCTCTTCGACCAAGTGATTTTGCAACAAGTGTTGAAACTTCACCAGTTCCAATTAACAAAATGTCTTTTGATTTTAATTCATCAATATTTTCTTCAGCAAGCTTTACTGCCATGGACCCAACAGAAACTCCTCCCTTACTGATTCCCGTTGAGTTTCTAATTCTAGTACCAACATGAATTGCCTTGTCAAATAATGTGTTAAGATGTTGACCTGATGCCTTTTTGGTTCTTGCAGCTGTGATAGAATCTTTTATCTGACCAAGTATCTGTTCTTCACCAATCACCATGGATTCAAGACCTGATGTTAATTTCAATAAATGATGAAAAGCATCCTCATTTTCACTTAATTCTAGGTTTTCTTTGAATGCATTTTCTTCTAGGCCTGCAAGAGATGCCCATGTTTTTTTGATCTTTTCAACATTGCATTCTTTTCCAGTACCAAAAAGTTCTACCCTATTACAGGTCTGTACTATAACACACTCGTCTAATCCTGAATGCTCTTTAAACTCTGAATATGCATTCTCTAAATTGCGAAATGTAAATCTCTCTAAAACATGAATTGGTGAATTACGAAAAGTTATTCTTGCATTAACGATATTTCGAGTCATTTCCATTCCTCCAACATTAGCATCGCCCGCTTTTGTGCTTTTTGAGGTTCATCATCTTTTATTAACTGTTTAATACGTTTATCATTCAAAACAGTGTACAGGAACTTTTTTCGTTCTTTCTGAGATGAAATTTTGCCCTTTGCAGCTTTTCTCGCAATCTCTTGAATCTTTATCTGATGAATATCATCTTTGTTTACAATTTTTTTGAAAATTTTCTCTGCCTCATTTTTTATTTTTCTTGCCATAACTGGACTTTTACCGCCAGTAGATATTGCAACCTGAATTGTATCTTCAATATTGATGACTGAGGGATGAGAAAAATCACTGACTTTGGGATCATCTGAAGCATAGGCCAGGCAATTCATTTTTTTTGCACGATTAACAATCTTTCTGTTGAGACTCTTGTCATCAGTTGTAGCCATTACAAGGTATGGTTTATAGTCTGAAAGAAAATTTGCATTTTCCAATTTAATTTTTTTAAATTTAATTTTCTTTTTTAAAACATAATTTTTAATTTTTGTATTTGTCTTGTCACTAAGAACAAGAATTTTACAATCCTGTGTTAATAATGAATTAATTTT
>JBHIUX010000044.1:0-8362 GCA_042138065.1 Nitrosopumilaceae archaeon | reverse complement strand
GCATCATATGTGCAACAATTTTGTAACCTGCATCTTTTGAAATTTGAAAAGATTCAACAACATCATTGAAATCGTGACCTCTGTTTACAATTTCATAAACTCTTTCCTGTAAACTTTGTACTCCAATTTCAACTCTAGTAATTCCATAATTTAACATTGCATCAACATGTTCTTCTTTACAGTAATCCGGCTTTGTTTCAATTGTAAAGCCAACATTTCTAATTACTGCGTGTTCATTGTTTGCTTTAGCCTCTTCTAGTGTTTCAGAATCAAAACCATTTAATGCATCATAACAAGATTTTATGAAATTTTCTTGATAATCCTTTGGCATAAAAAGAAATGTACCGCCAACAATCACCAATTCTAATTTTGATGATTCATGACCGTTTGCAATAAGTTTTTCAAGTTTTGTTAAAATTTGATTTTTAGGATCATATTGATTTTCAATAGCGTTAATTGTTGATGGCTCATTACCGGTATAGCTGTTTGGAGTATTGAATTCTATTCCTCCAGGACAGTAAGTACATCTACCATGTGGACAAGCATATGGTTTTGGCATAAGCGCAATTACTGCAACCCCTGATGCTGTTTTTACAGGTTTTTTGAGTAGAACCTTTTGCAATTTTGAAAAGTCAGAACCATTTACTTTTGATAAAATTTCATAATTTTTTGGAATTCTTTCTAACGAGTACTTTGCACAGATTTTTTTTATTTCTGATTTTACATCTTTCTTAGTTAAAGTTGGCACTGTCAGTAGGTTTTGAGAAATCTCTACACAAGCCTTTGAAAATCTAGTGTCAGCTTTTTGCATTAATTTTATGCCTAGAATCGGTCTTAAATTCTTTAAAAATAGTTGAGAATAAAATTTAGAAATTTACCTTCGTCTTCTAGTCTTACGTTTTCTTGAACTCTTTCTAACTTTGCGTCTTGAAACTCTTCTTTTTGGCTTTCGACGTTTTGTGGTTCTTCGTTTGGAACGTCTTTTTGTAGCAGTTCGTCTTTTAGTCTTTTTTCTCCTTGGAGTTTTTCTTTTTGTTCGTCTTTTTGTCTTACGTTTCTTTGACCTTCTTGTTTTTGTTTTGCTCCTTGTTGCTTTTTTCTTCTTTTTTCTTGAACTTTTTTTCTTTCTTTTTGGTTTTCGTTTCTTTGTTTTAGCTCTGGGTTTTTTCTTTTTACTTTCCAGACGATCTTTAAGATTTTTTAATTTTGTAAGTTCTACTCTAATTTCTGATATCTGGGCTAGTAAATCATTGTCCACTTTGGCAAATTCACTACCATGCTGCTCAAAACATTCTGCATGAAATTCTTTACCATCAACATACTTTAGCAGTTCACTTGGAATTGGTTTTTTACATACTGCACAATTTGCTACAAAGTTTTCTGACATTTGTTAAACATCTTATCTTATAGGATTTAAGATTGTCTTCTCATTCTTCATTGTCATTCGGTTTAATTTCATCTGTATTTTGATCCGAGCCCATTTCACTTTTGAGCTCCTTTCTATATTCCATCTTTAACCATATTGGAGTAATTATTGTAGTAGCTGCGACCATTATTACGATTGTAGAGTATACACTTGATGTGAGAATTCCCGATGTTACTCCAACCCCTGCAACAATTAGCCCAACTTCTCCTCGTGAAATCATTCCTATTCCAACTCTCATTCCTTGTGCTTTGTTTTTGAGAAGCATCCATGCAGGTAATCCACATCCAAACAATTTGGTGGCAATTGCTATTGAAATAATAATTCCGCTTAACATCAAAATTTCAAGATTAACAGCTCTAAAGTCTACTTGAGCTCCTATTATTGCAAAGAATAATGGGGCAAAGATTAACCCTATTTTTCCAATATATGATTCCACTTTTTCAAACACTTTAGTTGTTGATAGTGCCATTCCAACTGCAAATGCACCTACTATCGGTGAGAGTTCTAAAAGTCCGGCAAGAGCCGCTGCACCGAAAAACAGGGCAGTTGCTATTCCTTCAACACTTCCCTTCGCTTTCCAAATTTTCGGTGTAATTACTTTTGGAATAATTATTACAGATGCAATAAGTATGGCTGCAAAGAATCCAAGTACTTGAAGTATTTTCATTGTTACCTGGAAAGGATCTATATTGTCTACTCCACCTTCTCCAGTTGCAAGAGATGATACTATAGAAAGAACGGCAATTGCTAGAATATCATCTACAACAGCTGCACCGATAATTAATCGAGCTTCTTTTGATTTTAGTTTTCCAAATTCACTTAATACTTGAATTGAAATTGCAATACTAGTTGCAGTTAATGCAGTAGCTATCATCATGGACTGTAATGCATCAAAACCAAACATTTGAAAAACTACTAGTCCAGCAAAAAATGGAATAACCACCCCCGTTGTTCCAACAATGAAGGATGCTTTTCCTCCTTTGAGAAACTCTTTTGGCGTCATCTCAAGCCCTGCCATAAACAAAATGACTATGGCCCCAATTTCTCCTAAAATTCTGATTTCACCAGTTATGTTCAATAGCTGTTGATCATCCCATATCAGAAACGCCCCAAATGCAAACGGCCCTACTATCATTCCTGCAATTAATTCTCCTAAAACTATGGGGAGTTTGAGTCTCAGGAAAAGCTCTGCCATAAGTTTGGCGGCAAAAAGCAAAATTCCAACGCCAATTATTGTTAGAACAAAGTGGTCCTCGATTACCAAGTCAGCTTCCCCATTTTAGCCATAAAATGGTACAATATAAGATGATTATGGGTTGAAAATTCTCAAACGGGTCTAATTGATTATGCAATCTTTTTAGAATTTATGAAGACGCCAGTTCTGTTTGTAATTTTTCCTATCTGACTAGCTTGAATTTTGTGTTTTTTGAAAATTAATTTTATTTTAGATGCTTGATTTTTTGGTGCAACAACGCAAAATCCAATACCCATGTTAAAGGTCTTGTACATTTCTAAACTACTTACTCCTTGTTTTTCAATCAATTGCATGATTGCAGGTGGTTTTGGTAATGAATCTAGATCATAACCAATTTTCTTTAATCTCAAAAGCTTTGTAAAGGAACCTCCAGTGATATGTGCCAATCCATGAACCTTACATCTTTGAACAATCTCTAAAACAGGTTTTACATAGATTTCAGTTGGTGTTAATAACGCATTTCCTAAAACCCCAACTCCCTTAATTTTACTTTTTAAGGAATATTTTGAAAGCAAAGCTTTTCTCGCTAATGTATATCCGTTTGAATGTAGACCACTGCTTTTTGCACCAATTATCACATCTCCTTTTTTTATTGATTTTCCAAGCACCATTTGTTTTTTTGATAACAATCCTACCACCATTCCTGCTAAATCAAAAGAGAATCCTTTACCTACAAACAAATCTGGCATTATGGCAGTTTCTCCTCCAACTATTGGAACTTGAGCTTTTTTAGCACCTTTCGCTAATCCTTCTACAATTTTTTTGAAAATTTTCTGATCATTTTTGTTTGCAGCAATATAATCTACAAAAGAAATTGGAGTCGCACCAATACAAATTATGTCATTTACATTCATTGCCACACAATCAATGCCAACTGTGTCATACTTTTTCATCTTATTTGCAATGAGTACTTTTGTTCCAACCCCATCAGTATGTGTCGCCAAAAGTATCTTTCCAGGCAATTCTGTAATTCCTGCATAATGGCCAAAACCGTGTGCTACTTTGGATTTTTTTTGAATTTTATGTGTTGATTCAATAATTTTGCCAATTGTGGCTTGACTTTTCTTGATCTTTGTTATATCGACTCCTGCTTTTTTGTAGCTTAGGACCATAATCTGAGTCGGGCTTGATACGAATAAAAGAATTTGCCTAGAGATAATTTACATGTACATATCAGAAGATTCTTCTTTTTTATGCTGAAGATATTTTTTTGAGAGCTCCTCTAGTTCCGCAGCAATTCGCTCCTTTTCTTTTTTAAGATCCGAAGTATCGATTTTCATTTCGTATAATCTATTTATTGCCTCAATTATGGTGGCAGCTGCTTCAGGATCAGGAATTATTGCGTTTGCTCTGACCAACAAAGCTATTCCTTGAATTTCTCTAATCAAGCATTCATTAAGAATTCCACCTGCGATACCTGTAACAAAACCATGAGGAATGATCTTGATGTTTTTATCGGCCATCACTCTACAAAGATCTTCTTCTGCTGCACAATATGCTTCTTTATCATGCATATCACTTGCAACTCCATCCAGAATCACAATTTCTTTTGAACCTTTTTCTTTAGCCCAATCTAAAATTGCACCTGCAATAGTATAGAGACCTTTCATCTGCAATGTTATTTCACAAATAATAGCACAAATCGTTCCCTCTTCGTTTGCATAAAAACGAAATGGATGACGTAATCTGCCATTCATAAAAACTGTTGATGGAGGAAGATATTTTGATCTCATATATGCAATCTCTTTCATTTGTAATTTTTTAATTATGTTTTCAATTGCTATGGAGCCAACAAGCCCAGCTCCAACAAAGCCTGCAAAAATTATTGGATTTTTAAGATTGATTTCACCTATTTCAAAAACCTCTGCGTCTGGGAATTCGTTTTGCACTATTTACATCAAAATTTTCAGTTTAATTACTCTTCTGAATTAATTTTTAATTTTTCTGCATGAATAAATCTAACATTGTTCTACCTTTGTCGGTAATGGAATAGATTACATTGGATCTTACTGCTTCTTTTTTAATGAAATTATAATCTACACAAAGATGCAAATAGTTTAGAAACGATTTTTTCATTCTAATCTTTGATTTTGAGTACAAATCAGAAAATGTCATTGGATTTCCCCTTAGTTGATACAACAACTTTAGCAGAGATAGAGTACTATAGTCCCGCGCTCTTGCTTTAACTGCATCTAAGACCTGTTCATCTCTTTTTATAATAAAATCCTCAAACTGATCGGCTACTTCTATAGGTATGTAGGTTAATCGTGCTCTCATCATACTGTACTGTACGGTACATTACCTTATTAATCTTAAACGGAAGCTTTGTTGATCTATCAGGGTTCTTTTTTTACACCTTTTGGGATTGAGGACAAATCTACTTTGATTGTTAGAATGGTGAATTATGCGTAAGGATGTCCCTTTAAACAAATGTGATTTTATCAACCAACATGGAAATTATCATTAATGCAGTTTTGACAATTGTAGGAATTGCTATGCTGTGCTATGGTGGTAATTGGTTAGTTAGTGGAGGTGCGGCAATTGCACAAAAATTTAGAATAAGTAAAATGTTAATCGGGATGACAGTTGTTGCATATGGGACATCAACACCAGAATTAGCAGCAAGTATTGCGGCTGCTGGTGAACATGGCGCAATCATTCTCGGTAATGTAATTGGTAGTAATATTGCAAACATTGGAATGGTAATTGGCATTGCTGCAATCATGGCACCCCTTGTTGTAAAAAAAGCACAGATTCGAAAGGAAGTACCTATAATGATTGGTATTTCGTTCTTACTCGTTTTATTATCTCTTGATGGAGAAATATCTCAATATGATGGGATTTTATTAATTGCATCTCTTGTCACTTTTACTGTTTTCATTTACAAAGATGTGAAAAAACAACAACCATCAACCGATGATGAAGAAATTAAAGTTGAAAAACTTTTTCCAAAGGCATTTGTTTTACTTGGAATTGGAATTGCATTATTATATTTTGGAGCTAATTTAACTATAGATAACGCAGTAGTTTTAGCAGAGTCATTTGGCCTTTCAGAAAGAATTATTGGGTTAACTGTGATTGCAATTGGAACCTCTCTTCCTGAATTAATCACATCAGTAATAGCTATTCGAAAAGGTCACACCGATATTGGAATTGGAAACATCATTGGAAGTAATATCTACAACATTCTAATGATAATGGGGGTTGGTGCCGCCATTGCAGGAGTAGCAGTAGTGTCTGAAGTTTTTGTGGATTATGCTGTAATGATTGGATTTACATTAGTCCTGTTTATTGCAATGAAAACTGGATTGATTACAAGGCCCATCGGAGTGGGACTCACAATTGCATATTTTGTTTATCTTGCAGTGACCTTCTTGTTTTAGCCTCAAAATACCTCTAAATTCTAGTTAATTTGATATCTTCTACCCTGATACTTGGACAAATCGAAGGTAAGGAAGCCCATTGTAGAACATTTCTTGAATTATTTCCTATCGCCGAAATATTTTGCAATAATTTTGTGATATTATGAACAATTCTAACAGGCTTTGCCGGATTTTTGATTTCTCCATCTTGAATAATTCTAATGCCACTTCTTGCAGTGCATGAAAAATCTCCTTTGATTGGATTTACAGCATATGTATACCATAATCTGCCAATCAAAATTCCTTTTTTTGTATCTTTGATAATGTCTTCTTCTGAAAAATCACCATCCAGAATTCTAAGATTATGTGTTCCTGGTGTTGGTATTGGTTCTGCACTACGTCCCATGGGGGACCCTGGTCTTAGTGCATTACCTGAAGTTTTTTTATTTTCCTTAAAGGCGTTATAAGAATCAGAATAGAGATTCTTGAAAACTCCTTTTTCAATTAACGGTGATAATTTTGTAGGAATTCCTTCATCATCAAATGATTTACTTCCTATTCCGTCTGGAAAATGAGGATCATCGACTAAATCAAAATCATCTATAGCTATTCTACTTTCTATTTTTTCAGAAAAACAACTTCGTTTTTCAACATATGTTTTTAAATTAAAGTTTGATGAAAGGACAAAAGATAAAATTTCTCCAACAGAATATGGTTCAAAAATCACTGAACACATACCAAATTCACATTGTTGGGGATTAATGGAATTAATACACATGTTTTTTGCGTCTTCTCCTATTTGTTTTGGTGAAAAGCTATCCAAAGTTCTACATGATTCTTGACCAATTCCGCTTACAGGAAGACTACCTTCTTTGGAATCTGCATTAACTGTACCAGAAATGTATGTTGCTTTATCTGTGCATCTAAGATTATTTGTATTAGAAATCGCAAATTCTTCTGAAACAATATTTAGAGCACCTGAAATAGAATTAATTTTTCGATTTTCTGAAAAATCAATCATGGATTGAGCAATATCTGACGCTTGACTACCTGTAATTTCATCAAGTTTTTTATCAAAAATTCTATCAAGACTAATTTGCTGAAATTCATGAGGCAAAGATTGCCAAAATGGCTTTGATTTTGTTAGATTAGATGACTCTAATGCTTGATCAATGGAATTTTTGAAATTTTCTAAAATAGTTGTTTGTGAAGATGAAATTTTCTTTTTATGAATTATTCTTATTCCCATTAATTCTTCTTGATTCTGTTTTGCTTCAGCAATTTGCGAGTCTGTAATTCTTATTGTAATAATTTTTCTTTTTACTGAAACTATCTCACATTCCTCTATTCCTTTTGATTTTGCATAATCAATTGCCCTATCACAGGCTGACAATTACTTTCGCCTAGGATTTTGATATTTGAATTTGTTAATCTTTATTAGATCAAAATAGGAACCAAACTTTTTGTCGTCTTCTATTTTATCTAATGCATCTACTGATTCTAATTTGCCATCAAATTTTTTAATAATATTATATGTGGTATCTCTTTCTGCAGGAATTCTGCCAACTTCTCTTACTAATCTTCTGATGGTTTTTGGTTTTATTAGCTGGCCATTTTGTGCCCCTGCAGATGTTGAAATACTCTCATTGATTAGAGTGCCGCCAAAATCATTTGCTCCCCACATTAAAAGCAGCTGAGACATCTTTTGTCCTTCTTTGACCCACGACATTTGAATATTGTCAATGTAATTGTTGAGCATAATTCTAGCAATTGCGTGAGTTAATAGAGCATCATTAGAGCTGCTGCCATCTCTTATTCCTTCATGTAAATTGTGCTTGTACATTGGTGCTTCACTTGCAATAAAGTTCAGAGGAACAAATTCAGTAAAACCTCCCGTTAATTTTTGAATTTCACGAATCTTAGCTAGATGCATTACACGATGCTCTGGAGATTCTATGTGTCCAAACATCATAGTTGAAGTTGAATTTATTCCGAGTTTATGTGCAGTTGTAATTACTTCAATCCAATCTTTTACGCTAATTCTACCTGGCGAAATCTTGTCTCGCATAGATTGGTCTAAAATTTCAGCTGCCGTTCCTGGAAGTGTGTCTACTCCAGCTTCCTTTAGTCTGAGTAAATACTCTCTTATGGAAACTTCAGATCTTGAAGCACCATAAAGTACCTCTTCAGGCGAGAATCCATGAATGTGAATTTCAGGAATCTCAGATTTTATCGCTCTACAAATTTTTTCATAAAGGTCTGATTCCATGTCAGGCGGCAATCCTGCTTGAATACATACCTCTGTTGCTCCATAACGAT
>JBHIUX010000043.1:0-8458 GCA_042138065.1 Nitrosopumilaceae archaeon | reverse complement strand
ACAAATTATTACAAAAAATTTGTAAAAACAAAAGGACTCAAAGTTGTAATGGATTCTTTATGGCGTTTAAAACAAAAATACGATGTTATAATTATTGAGGGTGCAGGATCTCCCGCAGAAATTAATCTGCAAAAATTTGATATTGCAAACATGAAAATTGCAGAAAAAACAAACTCACCTGTCTTACTTGTTAGTGATATTGATAGAGGAGGTTCGTTTGCAAGCATTGTCGGCACACTTGCATTACTTGATAAAAAATATCAAAAATTAGTCAAGGGTTTTGTCATAAATAAATTCCGAGGAGATATCAATATCCTAAAACCAGGATTTACAAAACTTAAGCAAAATACCAAAAGACCAGTTTTTGGAGCAATCCCTATGACAAAGATAGACCTTCCAGAAGAAGATTCTCTTGGCGTAAAGCCAAAACCAGTTACCTTCAACAAGAAAAATATCGACAAAATTGACAGGGAGCTTGATAAGCTAAGTAAATTAGTAAAGAAAAGTCTAAACATCAAAGCAATTGAGAGGCTGATATATTGATAATCGAATCAATTCTAATTGTAGCATTTGCACTAGGTTTAGACTTTGCTGTAGGTGATCCAAAAAACAAATTTCATCCAACAGCATGGATTGGAAAATTAATTGCAAAACTTACTCCATTTGCAAAAAATTCTGAAAAAATTGGAGGAGTCATTCTAGTATTATCTGTTGCAATTATAGTTTCAGTTGCATTAATCTCATTAGAAGTTACCATAAATCTAATCACAATTGATTATGTTTCATTAATTATTTCAATCATTGTTGGAGCAATTCTTCTAAAAACAACAATTGCTATTAGAGGAATGGAAAAACATGCAATAGCTGTTGTAGAATCAATGGAGCTAAATGATATTGAAAAAGCAAGAGACAATCTTGCATTGATTGTCAAACGGAATACAAAGGATTTGGATAAAAATCACGTCTTATCAGGCGTACTTGAGAGTATAAGTGAAAATACAGTTGATGGTATTACAGGACCACTATTTTATTATGGATTATTTGGATTGCCTGGAGCATTTGTATACAGAGCTATAAACACAATTGATTCGATGATTGGATACAAAAATTCTATTTTCAAAAATGTTGGTTGGTTTGGCGCAAACTGTGACAAAGTTCTAAATTACATACCATCAAGATTAACAGCTTTTGTAATGGTCCCAAGTGCAAAAATTATTGGAATTGACTGGAAGAATTCTTATCAAATTATGTTAAGAGATGGTCCTAAAACAGAATCTCCAAATGCTGGTTATCCAATGGCAGCATTAGCAGGTGCACTACAAACAAAATTTGAAAAAATAGATCACTATTCTTTAGGAGATGGAAATTTGGAAATTACTAAAAAGCATATAAAATCAGCAATTGTACTAATGAAAGTTACATCAATTTTGTTTAGTGGAATTGTAACAATTCCAACCATTATTGCATTATCTTATTTGGGTTGGTGGATTCATGCTTAAAGCAATTGGTTCAGTATTTTCTTTTTTAACAATAATTCCAACTAGCACTGCAAATCTTGAAACAATTGCAAAATACATGTATCTCTTTCCAATCGTTGGAATTGTAATTGGATTGGTAGTTGGTGGATTCGGTTTTGGATTATCGTCTATTGGACTAGAACCATTAATTGTTGGATTATTAGTTGTTGCAGCAATTGCGTTAATCACTGGAATACATCATACAGATGGTCTTGCAGACTTTGCAGATGGATTAATGGCAAAGGGAACAAAAGCGAAAAAACTTGAAGCGATGAAGGATCTTTCTACAGGTTCTGCAGGAATTGTTACGGTTGTTTTGTATATAATTGGGATGATAATTGCTATTTCTTTACTGAAAGATTTTTTTCTATTTCAAGCAATTTTGGCAAGTGAAATAATGGCAAAATTTTCTATGGTTTTGATGGCAGGAACTGGACAATCTGCAGCTTTAGGCTCTAATTCCCCATTTGTACAACTAATGAAAGACAAGAAAAAATTTGCAGCATCTATTGCTCTTACAATTATTCCTCTAGTTGTGATATCTGGAAGTACAGGAATGATCGTGTTTGCCGTGGGTGTAATTCTAACACTCTTTTTAGTTGGAATTTCTACTAGAAGTTTTGGTGGAATTACAGGTGACGTGTTAGGTGCATCAAATGAATTAACTAGGTTATCCTCCCTTTTGATTTTTGTAACATTATGATTGGAATTGTGATGGCTGGTGGTAAAGGCACCAGAATGGAATCAGAAAAAGAAAAACTTCTTCTAAAATACAAAAAACCAGTAATACTTCATGTAATTGATGCATTAAGAGAATCTGAGTGTTTTTCAAAAATTCTTGCAATTACAAGTAAAAATTCTCCTCAGACTAAAAAATTACTTGAAGAAAACAGTGTTGAAACAATAGAAACTCCTGGTGATGGATATGTTAGCGATTTAAACCAAGTTTTATCTTCTCTTGATGAGCCTGTACTTGTAACATCTGGGGATCTACCATTTCTTGATAGTGAAATAATCAAAATCATAGCTAAAATGTATAATTCAGAAAATATTTGGATGAGTATTGTAATAACAAAAGGATTCTTAGATTCACTTCATTTAAAATCTGACATTTGTGTTTACCATGATGGACAAGATTGTTTTTTCACAGGAATCTCACTTGTAGATGCAAAACAAATTAAAAACCTGAATAATGTTAAAGAAAATTTTCAAATCATTGATGACAAGAGAGTAGCCTTTAATCTAAACACGAAACAGGATTATGAATTACTCGGCGTTTCCTGAGTTTTTACCAAAAATTTTTGCAATAGCACCTGTAGGTTTTGCAATGGCATTTCCACAAGAATTGCATGTAACTACAGTTGATGCATGAGAGAAAACAACTTGTTTCTCCCCACATTCTTTGCATTCAATTTTTAGAAATTTACTATTTGGTTCTGGAACAGGAATATGATCTTTTTTCATGCTGCTACCAACTCGAATTTTTTAACTCTTAATCCATAAGTATTGAATTTCTTTTTACATACAGTACAGGTTAGCATTCTTGTAACTTTCTTGGTTGTCTTTGCTGGCTTGGCTAATTTTGGGAATTTTTGTCCACCATAACCTTTCTTGTCTTCAGCGTGTCGTCTTTCTCCAATAGCAGAACCTCTTCTTTTTCCAGCCTTGTAAATTGAGACCTTTTGATCAGTATGTGTTTTACATTTAGGACAATACCGTTTAATCTGCTTTGGATAGTTCATATCAAACAACCCATTTTTTCGGTAATTTAAGCATTGAATCTATAATAGGCCGAAAACCATAACTGAATTTCGTGACTTCTACTCTATCTAGTTCGATTTTAAATCTTAACGCGGTTGCAATGGGTGACAAAAAGGCTGATGTAGTTTTAAAAAATTGCAAACTTGTTAATGTCTACACAAGAGAAATTATTCCACAAACTGAAATTGCTATAGTTAATGACAGAATTGCTTTTGTTGGATCTGATGCATCTCACACCATTGGAACTAAAACCACTGTAATTGATTTAGAAGGCAAATATGTTACTCCAGGTTTAGCAGATCCTCACATACACATTGATCAATTTGTGATGCCATCGGAATTTGCAAAAAAATCACTTTTGTGCGGTGTAACTTCATTGTTTTCTGATCCGATTGATATTGTAAGTACTTGTGGATACAAAGGATTTAGAGAATTTGTAAGACAAACTAATGATCTACCTCTTCGAATGTTTCATGTTGTCCCTGGCGGTCTTCCAGTTGATAGAAAATTTAGTCATAGTAAAACTCTTAGCTTAGCACAAGAAAAAGCTGCTGCAAAATTGCCAAATGTTTTGGGTCTTGGTGAGGTATTCTCTTGGACTAAAGTTACAATGCGTGACGCTAAAACAATGAAATCACTTTCATCAATGCTTGAAGCTGATTGCATAATTAATGGTCACACAGCAGGAGCATCAGGAAAGAAACTAGTGGCATATGTCACATCTGGAATTCTTTCTTGCCATGAACCAATTAATTTTGATCAAGTTTTGGAACGTTTACGTCTAGGAATGTGGGTGATGATTCGTGAAGGTTCCATTCGTAGAGACCTAAAAGAAATCATTACCCGTGTAATGGCACATAAAACCTACATTGACAGACTAATGTTTTGCTCTGATGGTGTTGACCCCTTAGATATTGAACAGTATGGCCATATTGATCACTGTATTAGAGAAGCAATTTCAAATGGTATTGATGCAATTGATGCATTTTCAATGTCCTCAAAAAACTGCTTTGATTACTATAACATGGGAAAAGATCTTGGTGGAATAGCACCCGGAAAACTTGCTGACATTTTGGTTTTTGATGATTTGTTTTCAATAAAGCCAAAAAAAGTCTTTGTTGGAGGAAAACTTGTTGTATCTAACGGAAGTATAGTATCTAAAATTAAAAATAAACCAATACCCTCTTGGATTAAAAAAACGGTAAAGATTCGAAAAAAATTCTCTGAAAAAGACTTTGAAGTAAAATCAAAAAAAACTACAGTTACTGCAAATTCGATAAAGTTGATAACTGAAATTATAACAGAATTAAATCCTGTATCCCTTTCAACAAAGAATGGAAATGTAATCGCATCAAAAGATAAGGATGTGTGGAAGGTTGCAGCATTTGATAGGACATATGGTTCTAGCAAAAAAACTGTTGGATTTTTAAATAATTTTGGGGCGGAAATAGGAGCATTTGCATCAACATGGAGTTTTCACGAAAATGATTTGATAGTAATTGGCTCAAATGAAAAAGATATGGCTATAGCAGCAAACAATCTAATCAAAACTCAGGGAGGCCTTGTTGTAATAAAGGATGGAAAATCATTGGCTTCATTACCGTTGCAATTTGGAGGAATAATTTCTACAGATTCCTTTGAAAAGGTAGCTTCAAATTTTTCAGCTATTACAAACAGCATGGTTGATTCTGGCAGCGTTTTCAAAAGACCTTATTTGATACCTCTCTTCTTACCATTTCTGGCGTTACCATCAATTAGAATTCTTTATTCTGGAATAGTTGATGTCAAAAAAAGATCCTTTGTTCCTCCAATCAACTAAGTAATGTTAAAAAGGGGTATCGGAAGCATTTCAACTGAATTATGGCTTCTATTCAACAAACGCCACAAGGCCCAGTATTGGTACTAAAGGAAAGTGCCCTTCAACAAAAGGGAAAAGATGCTCAAAATAACAATATTCAGGCTGCAAAACTTGTTGCAGATTTAGTCAAATCAAGCCTTGGTCCACGTGGTTTAGACAAAATGCTTGTTGATTCTTTAGGCGATGTCACCATAACAAATGATGGTGCTACAATTCTCAAAGAAATTGATGTTCAACATCCAGCAGCTAAAATGATGGTTGAAATTGCTAAAACTCTTGATCATGAGGTTGGTGATGGTACCACATCCTCAGTAGTTTTTGGTGGCGCATTACTTGCAAAGGCTGAAGAATTATTGAAAAAAGACGTTCATTCATCTGTTATTATTGAGGGATATCAGGCTGCATCTGAAAAAACTCTTGAAATACTTTCAGAAATCGCAAAAAAAGTTCAACCTGATGATAAGGAATCACTTTTAAAAATTGCAAAAACAAGTATGAATTCAAAATTAATTTCTGATGATAGTGGTCCTTTATCAAAAGTTGTTGTTGAAGCAATTTCAAAGATAACAACAAAAAAAGCTGAAAAATATGATGTTGATTTAGATAATATCAAAGTAGAAAAGAAAGCGGGTGGTTCAATTCAAGACACAGAATTAATCAAAGGAATTGTTTTAGACAAAGAGGTTGTGCATAGTGGAATGCCAACCAAGATTGAAAAAGCAAAGATTGCACTAATTAATGCAGCACTTGAGGTTGAAAAAACAGAAATGAGCTCTGAAATTAGAATCAGTGACCCAACTCAAATGCAGATGTTCTTAGAAGAAGAAAACAGAATGCTAAAGACAATGGTAGAAAAAATTCATGCGGTTGGAGCAAATGTACTTTTATGCCAAAAGGGAATTGATGATATTGCACAGCATTATCTAGCCAAACATGGAATTTTGGCTGTAAGACGTGTTAAAGAAAGTGACATGACAAAATTAGCAAAAGCTACAGGAGGCAGAGTCACTACTAACTTAGACGATCTATCTGAAAAAGAATTAGGAAGTGCAGAAGTAGTTCGTCAGAAAAAAGTAGAATCTGACAAATGGGTTTTCATTGAAGGATGTAGAAATCCACAATCTGTTACAATTTTGATAAGAGGTGGTTCACAAAGAGTTGTTGATGAGGTTGACCGCTCTTTGCATGACGCATTAATGGTAGTAAAAGATGTAATTGAAAAACCAGCAATTGTTGCTGGAGGCGGTGCACCAGAAGCTTTTATTGCTTCTCAACTAAAGGATTGGGCCGATAGTTTTGATGGCAGAGAACAACTTGCAATCAAAAAATATGCAGAAGCCCTAGAAGTAATTCCACTTACAATAGCTGAAAATGCTGGAATGGATCCTATTGATACCATGGTAAATCTTAGGGCAAAACAAAATCAAGGAAGAAAATGGACCGGCATTGATGCAAGAAATACTCAGATTGCAGACATGTTAGCAATCGATGTTGTTGAACCTGTAGTTGTAAAAGAACAAATCATAAAATCAGCCACTGAAGCTGCAAACATGATTCTTAGAATAGATGATGTAATTGCTATTTCAGGCGGACCAGGTGGAGGACCACCTGGCGCACCACCAATGGGATAATAAATTTTTAAAAAACTAAATCTCCCAAACAGGAGGATTCATCATTTCTTGATATTCTGGAATTTGTGCAGAAAAGAATGCCATCATAACTCCTGAAAAAACAAGTGGTATCGCAAATAAGATTATTCCAAGCAACAAGCAGTCTTTTGCTCTTTTTGAATCATCACTTCTAATTGCAAAATAAGCAATTAGTCCGCCAAATATTGTAAAAAAGATAGGTAACAAAAACCACCATGCACTTCTTTTTTTATATCTATCTTGGTTTTCAGCCAATAATTTTCTTTCATGTTTTTGGTTTAAAACACTAGCTGTGTAACAAATGAAAACTTCAAAACAAACTGCTACGAGGCTAAATTGTGAATAGAATAGGCATAGATTTAGGTGGAACAAAGATTGAAGGAATTCTTTTAAACGAAAATCTAGAACCTATCGAAAGAAGACGAGTTCTCACTCCCCAAAATGATTACAAAGCAATTCTAAACTCCATAGTAGATTTAGTAAATTATCTCAAAACCAAAACAAATGAGTCAACAATAGGAATTTGTACTCCTGGCGCTATCTCAAAAAAAACTGGTCTGATAAAAAATAGCAATACTCAATGTTTGATTGGAATGCCTCTCAAAGAAGATCTTGAAAAATCATTAGAACAAAAAATATTGATGGAAAATGATGCAAATTGTTTTGCAATGGCTGAAGCCAAAATGGGGGCTGCTAGAGATTACAAAATGGTTTTTGGAGTAATAATGGGGACTGGTGTCGGTGGGGGAATCATAATAAATGGAAAAATTCACCAAGGTCGAACTAACATTGCTGGAGAATGGGGGCATCATACATTGTATCAGGGAGGAAACCCATGTTATTGTGGAAAAAGCGGTTGTGTTGAGACATACATTAGTGGTCCTGCATTAGAAAAAAAATGGCATGATCTTTCCGGACAACAAGAATCATTACAGCAAATAATTCAAAATCTTGATAATGAAATTGCAAAACAATGGAAAAATGAATTTTTGAATAACTTTGGAAGTGCACTAGCAAATGTAATTGACATTTTGGATCCTGACGCAATTGTACTTGGCGGTGGAGTTTCAAACATTTCATTTCTTTATGACGAAGGAAAAAAAGCAGTTTATGAAAAGGTGTTTAGTGACCTAGTTGATACACCAATTTTAAAAAATCAGTTAGGTGACTCAGCTGGTGTTTTTGGAGCAAGTTTACTTTAGCATTTTTCAAATAAATCAGTTGCATCAACATCTGATCCAATGCATAAATCTGCAAAGTATTCTGGATTAAGTGAATATACCACTTTTGGCTCAAACAAAATTACCTGAGCTTCCTTTTCACTTATTTTTTTCACTTTTTCAGAGGGATTTACACGTAAAGTTCGTTTAATAATTTCATCTTTAATACGAGTTCTTTCAGGTTCATCTGTAACAAAACTTACCAATCCTCTAAGTTGAAATCCTGTCAAATCTTTCTTATCATATGCGGCAACTGTTACTCTAGGATTTGCTTTAAAATTACGATATGATTTATGCTGAAAAAAATCAAGCCAATAGATTGTTTCTTCTCTAACATCAAAGAAAATTCTTGGAGAAATATTTGCAAATTTACTATTACCTACCGAACCTACAGCGAAAATTCCTTGGGATTCAATTAGTTCTTTTACTTCAAGAGGAATCTGTACCATAAGT
>JBHIUX010000042.1:0-8751 GCA_042138065.1 Nitrosopumilaceae archaeon | reverse complement strand
CCAGGAACATATACAATTAAGGCCATAGCATCAGATCAAGTAACTACTGCAGAAACTACCATCGAGGTATGACAATTATAATTCGAAACAATTTTTATTCCTGAAATTTTGCCCTCAATACGTGAATCTTAAAGATATTATTACTGAATACAAAGACTTTCCAAAAAAAGGAATTTTGTTTAGGGATTTTAGTCCAATTCTAAAAGACCCTCAGGCATTATCATATGTAGTTGATGAATTATCAAAACATTTTCATCCAAAAAATATCGATGTTTTTGCAGGAATAGAATCTAGAGGATTCTTACTTGCAATGGCCATGGCAGTAAGGTACAACAAAGGAATGATAATGATTAGAAAAGCAGGAAAACTTCCTGGGAAAACCTCCAAATTATCATACACTATAGAATATGGAAAGGATACAATAGAGATTCAAAATGATTCCATTTCTAAAGGGGATCGTGTTTTAATTTGTGATGACTTGTTAGCTACAGGTGGAACCGCACAAGCATCTGGAAAATTAATTGAAAAAATGAATGGCAAAATTACAGGTTTTGCATTTATTGTAGAGCTTACAGAGCTAAATGGTATAAAGAAAATTAGTAAATACAATTGTAAATCATTGGTGAAATACTAGTGGAGCAAAAGGCTGAAATTGGAATTTTTGGAGGGACCGGAATATATGATTCTGGGCTCTTACAGGATGCAAAAGAAATTACAATCGATACTCCTTATGGAAAAACTTCGGATTCAATAACTGTTGGAGTCTTTAACGATAGAAATATTGCATTTATGCCAAGACATGGAAAAAAACACACCATTCCACCACACATGATAAACTTCAGAGCGAACATCTGGGCTTTTAAAGAACTTGGGATAAGGCGAATAATTGCACCCTCAGCAGTAGGTAGCCTTAAGGAAGAAATCAAGCCAGGGGATTTTGCATTACCTACACAGTTTTTAGATTTTACAAAATCTAGAAAAGGTTCATTTTCTGAAGATGGTAGAGTAATCCATATTTCTGTTGCAGATCCATTTTGTCCTGAACTTCAAAAGGCAATTACAAAAGTTGCACAAGAACAGGATGTAACAATGCACAAAAATTGTACGTATGTATGCATTGAAGGCCCTAGATTTTCTACAAAAGCAGAATCAAAATTTTTCAGAAGTACGGATGCAGATATTATTGGCATGACTCTAGTTCCAGAATGTCAACTTGCTCGAGAAGCACAAATGTGTTATGTATCGATTTCCACAGTAACAGATTATGATGTATGGGCTGAAAAACCAGTTACAGCAAAAGAAGTTTTAGAAACCTTATCAAAAAATGTAGAAAAAACCAAGAAAATGCTTACTGTTCTTATTAATGAAATTCCGCAATCAAGAGAATGTTTCTGTGAAAAGGCTTTATCAGAGGCAGAATTTTAGTCATCAACAAAAGATTCTTTTTTCAATCCCTCAGGCATAGTCAAATTGCCTTGCAGGAGGTTTTTTTGTATCAACATTATAACTTCATCAACATCATATCCTAGTTTTTTTAATTCCTTTTCGGTAGTTTTAGAAATTTTTGCGCCTACATTCTGTCCCCCTATTCTACCAAATGCAATTGCGTTAAATCGAAAAGAATGATCATCAACTGTAAATTTCCCAGTTATTTTTGCAGCCATTTGACTTCCACGGATATTATTTACGTGGACTTCGAGTTTCAATTTAACTTCCTAAATTTCAACTGCTTGATTGATGTTATCCTCTACTAGAAAACTCCAATGTTTGTCGTCCTCTACTTTGAAGTTTTTAACTTGAAGAGGTAAAATTTGTTCATTCAAACATTCATGTTTGATTTCTGAATTTTCTTTTAATTTTACTAGTTTCCATTTGTCTTTTCCTTTTTGAAGCTTACAAACAGTTACTGCCCATTTTTCATCAGGATTAATTGGTGGCATTCCAACTATTTCGGAAATTGATTCTATTCCAAGTTGTTTTTCTTCACAAAAACTTTTCTTACAAGCACCACACCTCCAAACGTCTACTGAACCTATTGTTCTTTCATCGATGTTTATGTTTACCACACCAAAATACACTGGTTGATGATTACAAGTTTCAGATTCAACTGTCAATGTTCTTCACGTCATAATAGTTCTATTTAGTCCTTGCATCATCATATGGGCCCTCTAGAACCACTCCAATATTATCAACAATTTTGTTGCGTTTAAATTCTATATTTTCTCTTTCGCACATTTTTCTGTACATGTTTACAGAAGTAAATCTTGGATGCATTGCTTCAAATTCTGTTTTTGAAATATCAATAAATGCTCCAAAATCCATAAGATTTTTTGCAGTTTGTAATGCCTCGTTTTCAGAAATGCCAAGTTTTTCTGAAATTTGCTTTGGTGTCATCTTTCCCTCAGTAGTTACAAGTAGGAAAACTTTTGCTTGAATAGTATCAAGTTTGATTTCTGAAATTAGATCTTTTTCAATTTGAGGAAAATTCATCATGGGATAAAGATTTGATTTACTATTAAAGATCTTTTTCGGTTTTTGGTGTTCTATCAAAAAGTCTTTTTGAAATTCTAAATGAAAACACCAATACAACTAGATGAATTACCACCCCAATAACTATAGCCGAAATTAAATCATCTAGAATATACCAGCCTATGGCAAATCCTCCCAAAGAAGGAATCGCAATTATAGCTGCCATGATAGAACTTTTTCCAAATAATTCAGATGTAGAAAGTTGCTTTGGGGGTTTTTTACCTTCCAATAATTAGCGACAAAAAAACCGTAATAAATATCAAATATGCTTTATATTTGGCAGTAGGAGATTTTTCATATTGTCTAGTTACAAAGGAACCTATTCCAATGAACAATCATTAAATTTTGTCATTCCAATAATGATAATTTTGTTTTTGGGGATAATCTATGTAATGTCACAGCGCTCAGGAACAGGTTTTGTTAGTTTCATTTTGATTGGGGTTGCAGCAGTTACTATGATTTACTGGGCTCGAGTTTTAAAAAAGATGACAAAAGAGCAAAAACCAAAATTTACTGCAAGAGAGCAAGAAACAAAGAATTGGGTTTATGATCTCATAAAGGGTGAACAAGAATTTGTTTTTGTTGCAGAAGTTCCAGGACCTGAAGATAAAATTATGGTTCGACTAATAGATGGAATTCTTTACATTCGTGGTTCTGGTGGATTTTCAAAAGAGGTTCCAATAGAAGGATCAGCTGATATGCAAATTTTTGATTTCAAATATAGAAATGGTGTTTTGACTCTTCGAATTAGAAAATCATAGAGTTTTTGCTACTTCTAATTTGTGTGGAAGATACTTGTCAGTAATATTTGTTAGACCATATTTTGAAAATGCTTCTAATTCTGCTTTTCTTTTAAGTTGTAGAAATTTTTCGAGTTCTTTTTTCCATATGCCTTTTTGATATCTAGGATCTTTTTGCAAATCATAACAACGTTTGATATCAGATTCTGTCATTGGAATGGTAGGAAGTTTGTATGTTTCAATATCAGTTGCCCAAACTCCTACCCATTTTGCGTCAGGAACTGTTAACTCTCTAAGGTGGGCAGCATTTGCTGAGCCAGATTTTATTACCATGGCAATATGTTCTCCATAAACATCACCATCAGTCAAAATTATCACAGGCAGACTCAATTCATCATGTAGTCTTTTTAGAAGGGTTCTAGTGGAACGAGGAGCTTGTCCTCCAGTATCTACAATTATCGCTTTGAATTTCTTGTCTACCTGTTCTTCAACAAATCTTGTAAAAAGACCACCTTTCTCTATCGCTATAACAATTTCAGCATTTGTGTCAAGCAGTTCCGCAGTAGTCAAACTAGGACCAATAGCATAGCCATCAGGGTGATTTGACAAGTTCATTTTTTTGCCTTCATAACCTGGAACAGTGTATTCAATATCCAAATCACCAAAAACACTGCTTCTTTCTTCAGGAAAAACATGAAAATCCTCTCGCGGTCTTGCTAAAACAGCCTCTAAATCAACTATAATATTGTCAGATTCACTTTGATCCTCAAAATCTATTGCAAAGGCTTGTGAAGAATAGTAAACATCTCTGAGAGTAGATGATTTTTTTTCTTGTGTTAATCTATTTGCAAAAAATGCTAACCACATTAACTGTGTAAACGATCTTAGTTGTGATGTGTTTTTTGCACTTCTTATAGCAGAATTATTCCCAAGAATATATTGTCTTAATTTTGGATCATATACAATATTACTTACTGATCTACTTGGAATAGAAAATTTTGGAAATTCACCGTTATCTAATTCTTCATAAATTTTTGCTCCGTGATTTTTTAGTAACTCTATAAGAGATTTTTGTTTCTCTTTTGCACTTTTACTACTTGCTTTCTTTGACTTTTTCAATTACTATTTCCTCCTCTTTTGTTTTAGTTTCTTCTGCTAATGGTTCTTCCTTTATTACTGGAGCAGCGATTTCTTCTTTTAACATTTTTTTGTAATCTGGTTCCTTTTTCTTTCCAGCAAGCTCTGTACAAAATTGTGCAATTAATGGAATGTATTTGGAGTAAAGGTTTGCTCTCTTTTTTGCCATTTCTGCTTGGCCTCTCTTATTCATGAAAACTTGCAATTTTCTTAAAAGAAACTGCAAGGCCAATCTTAATTCTCGTTCAATTTCTTGTCTATCAGCAACGTTTTCTTTTCCCACTGTTTTGTAAGGAATTCGAGTGGAGCAAATATGAGAGACTATCACTAAGGGCGAATCAGGATTTACTTTGTATCTTTTCCAATCTATTTCATTTACAACTTTTAGTACTACATCGCTTCCTTCATCGTAAAGAAGTGGAATTCTATTAGCAAATCTATAAACTTTAGAACCTTTGGTTGATATACCGCCGCCGTACGCTATTCCCATCTCTACCACAAATGGAAATCCAGAATAAGCAGATGCTGAGCGTTGAATAACTGCTAAAAAGTCAGGATTAAAGAACTGTTGAATTCCTTTTTCTAGAGGCTCTTCTCCTAATGGAGCAAGACAGCTAGGATCTGGTGACATAAAGTCATCAAATTTTTGTAAGGAATCACTCAGTTTAGCTAGTTGCTGGTTAGTCATATTTCCTAATCTAATTTCTGGTTTGAACCCAGCAAATTTTACAAATTTTTCAGCTGTGGTACGACCTACACGTTGGAATCTCTTAGTCAAAAATGTCACGAGGGTTTCTCCTTGGACAGTATTTGCAAGTTGTTTGTAATAATCACTTTCAGGATCCATTTCAACCACTACGGATTGAGATTTACCAAAATCCCAATAAGTTAATTTTTGATTAGCCACATCAATATCATCAATTCTAATTTTACTTAATTTATCAAAATCCATTTTAATAAAAGACATCAATGCAATAACAACTCTAACTTGACGGGTTAATGTTTTCCAGCGTCTTTTGGCTTTTGACATAATTTGAGTAAAACTAAGATTTTGTTTACTTAAGCCAAGTTCTTTTCTAACTTTTTCAATCATTACATCGTCTACTCGGGGAATTGAAAAGGCGGTATCAATTATCATTCTCCGTATAGTTTCAACATCAACGCCGTAAGGATGAGGTCTTATGACTGTTGGAGGTTTTGGCATTGTTTTAATAATTCTAGAATATTTGAATTTCTCTCCTTTAGGATCATCAAAAGTAATTGTTGCGTATGGAGTAATCAATGAAGTTTGATATACATAATCTCGTATCTTTGTTCCAGCTTTTGAATAATCTCCCTCTAAACAAATACTAACTGAAAGTCCTTTTTTTGAAACTTCGTTAGTTTTGTGTTTTAGAATAACAGGTTTGTTTTTTTGAATATCTAAAAGTAATTCATATTCTTCTTGTGTTTGTCCATCTGTAGAACTTTTGACAGCAACGGGCTTGTTTGTAGTTATTTGTCCATAAAGAATTGCCATAGTAGCTCCAAGTCCAAACATTCCCCTAGCTTGTTTTAGACCAAATTTAGAACCATACAATACTGTTCCAAATGCTAAAGGAACATGTTTTGCTTCAATTCCTGGTCCATTATCTTTTACAGTTAGAATGTAAGGTTTTGGATCTTGCTGTTCAGGATCTACCGCTTTTATGGTTAAATGAACATCAGGCAATATTCCTTTTTGATCACAGGCGTCAAGAGCATTTTCTACAAACTCTCTTACAGCAGTGTAAAGCGACCTTGTAGGAGTACTAAATCCAGCAAGATCCCTGTTTCGGTAAAAAAACTCGCTTGGTGAAATTTGGCTATAATTTTCTTTATTAGAAGACATCTTGATCTTCCCACAGTTTTAATCGTTCAATTTTATCGCGTTTTCTTGCAGATTCAAGTTTGTTGTATACAGAACCATGCATACTCCCATTAGAAATTGAAGATATTGCATCAACTGCAAGTTTTAGTTTTCTTGTATCACCAATTATTGAGACAGTTCTACCATAAACGGAGATGTAAGTATCGCTTAATCGTTCCATATTTCTCCTCGCCTTACCATCTTCACCAATAATTCTCCCTTTAATTCTTTCAACTTGATTTGGAGATTTTCCTACAAACTCCCTTAAGTCTATTACATGTAAGGTATTTTCACCTTCTAGTAACTTCATTGCGTTACTTGGAGAAAAACCACGACCTATTGCAGTAATTATTTCAATAGCTTTAAACGGTTGTATGTCTTCGACCTTACCAACTCCACTGATTAGAGTTTCTCCAGTTTCACTATCAATTTCTAATTTTACCGAGCAGGCTTTTTCAATTTCTGATTTGATTTTTCCTGATTTTCCTATCAAAACTCCAATTCTTTCTGTCGGAATTCTAATTAATTTCTCAAAACTCATTTTGTCACCTCATTAAATACATCTATAGGATTTCGAACTGTTAATCCCCTTTTAGTAAAGAATTTTGTGATGTTATTAATATCTCTTTTAAGAAATTCTTCAGAATTTGGATGCTTGATATCAACACCAGAGGCCAGATCAAAAACAACTAGGCCTTTTTCAGTCTTGAAAATATTGTATTCAGAAAAGTCACCATGTACTAATTGAGCATCTTTGTAAAGTTTTGAAAGGAGTGATATCGCCATTTCATAGTCGTTTGGATCTACTTTAGATTCTAACAAAGTTTTTTCTGGAATTCCATTTTTTCCCACAAATTCTAATGCTAAAACATTTTTAGATACATAAATCGGTTTCACAACTGGAATTTTTTTTTCATGACATTTCGTCAGATTTCTAAATTCTTTTTGTGCCCATAAATTTACTAGATTTCTAGTACCTTTTTTGATTTTAGAGAATCTGGGGTCGCCTAAAATGTATGGTGCTCTTTTTTTAAAATTTGAAGTAGTTACAAGATAGACCTTGAGGGCAACATCGTTGTGATTTTCATCTACGGCCCAAAAAAGCACAGACTCTTTTCCAGCTCTTACAACTCCATTAACATATGAAATGATGTGTGATTTTATCATGTCATACATGACCATCATGGTTGTTTTGTCAAGAACCTCATTGACTACTTTTTTACCATTAAAACCATCTGAAATTTTGCCACGTTTGGCTTTGGAAATTAATTTACTGTTTATTCTGGATTCCAGTTTTTTATCAATATCGTCCAACATATTTGTCATAGCTTAGCATGTAAAATCGATTTCTAATAATTTAGAAGTCTCTAGGTAAATGACTATTGTCTTTTAACCAATCTACTTGTGGCAACGTGAACCTCCAAACAATGTCGCCTCTTTCTGAATCTTTAAAATCCCATGGAGCTAGAATGACAATATCATTATCACGAATCCAAATTTTTCGTTTAAGTTTTCCTCTTATTCTGCCGCGTCTAGTGATGCCGTCAGTGCATTTTACCATAACTTGATCACTTCCCAATAATTTTAGTACACGTCCTAATAACTCACCTTCTTCAGGTAATCTAATTTCTTTTAATACACTTTCGTTTAGAACTTTTCTTTTTCCCATAATATTTTAGCAATTTTTTTGTATATAATTGTGATGCTTTACATTTTAAACACAATCAAAAAAGGAACACCGTCAATTTCTTTTACACCATCTTCAGAACCAATTCCAAGACTTGTTGATAAAGAAATAGTTTCTTTTCCAACCATGTTAATAATTGATGAAGTTTTTAGAAGTGTTTTAGCTTCTTCTTTTTCAATTATTTTTTCTCCGTAATAGCTTTTACTAATATGAACCTCTAGTTCTTTTTCAGTTATTTTTTTTCCCAATAAATCAGCATCACAAATATTCAACATTGAGTTTTTTTGATAATCTGTTAGTTTGATTGAGAATCGCATTTCATGCATACTTTCCTTTCATTGTTGATTTTGCACCACATGCTTCACAGATTAAAAATGTGATTCTATTTTCTTTGACAATTTTTGTATCAGGACTTTTACAGGTGGGGCATTCCAGATAGTCTTTAACATAAATTTGGAATAAACGAGTAAAATCATCTGGATCTCTTTTTCCAATAAACATGGCTTTGTCTCCTATTCGTTCTGCAGGAACAGCAAACTCTTTTGAAAGATATTGAAGAACTTTATCAGGATCTCTACGAAGGATTTTTGGAAATTCAGCAAAATTACGCAAAAAAGTCTTTTGCCCTTCCCACATTACATCAACTGCTGGTAACTCAAACCTAGCGGTAGTTTGTTTTTTTTCATCAGAGAGATTTCCTTCAATACGCTTGAGCAGTTTTTCATAATCTGCCTTTGTCATATTTTTTTAAAAACTAAACACCCTATATG
>JBHIUX010000041.1:3985-8839 GCA_042138065.1 Nitrosopumilaceae archaeon | reverse complement strand
GCAACGCCGCGGCTGTCGTCGACGGCCTCTATTAATGCAACAAAATACGGTGAACGATATGAAGAAACTCGAGTGCCAGTAGTTGGTGTTGATCCATTACGAGATATCAGAGCATCAACTGTTCATGAAACTGTTACAGAAGGACAATTTGTTTTTTCAAGAAATTCAATCGTTCTTGGTTCTAATGTTGCACGTGATTTAGGAAATTTACAAGTTGGTGATAATTTGGATCTAAAAATTGTTGATAGATTTGGCCAAGATCAAATTAAAAGTTTAATTGTATCAGGAATTGCAAAATCCCCTGGTGGACAGGGTTTTGATTACAGTGTAGTTGTACACATTGATACATTACGTGATCTAATGTCACGGGAGGGCGATACAGGTTCCTTAATGATTAAGCTAAAAGATCCAACAAAAGCAAGTGAAGTAAAAAATCTTTTCTTAAGAGCATTTCCAAATGATGATTATATTGCAGAAACTATAGAGGAATCTGCTGAAGAACAACTCGCTGGTTTTAGATCAGGTATAGCAATGATAAACATGATTGGATACTTTGGAATGATGTCATCAGCATTTGCAATTGTAACAATTCAAATGATGTTAGTTAATGGAAAAACAAGAGAAATTGGCGTAATGCGTTCGATTGGGGCAAAAAGAAAAGACATTCTAATTATATTTTTATTTCAAGGAATTATAATTGGTTTTATTGGTGCAAGTGTTGGAACTGCAGCTGGACTAGGTTATACTGCATATGCCAAAGAAACTAAAATGACCTTTAACAACAGTCTTCCTTTAGAGGTATCTTACGCCTGGGATAAAATAATTCAAACAGCATTTACCTCTTTTGGATTGGCAATAGTTGCTTCAATTTACCCTGCGTATAGAGCAACAAAGCTATTACCAGTGGAGGCGATGAGAACTGTCTAATGTTGTTCTTGAAGTAAAAAATTTAAACAAAATATATGGTGAAGGAGAAACTAAGGTTCAAGCATTATCTAATGTTTCATTTAGTGTAAAAAAAGGTGAATTTGTTCTAGTTGTTGGAAGTTCTGGTTCAGGAAAATCTACATTGTTAAACATGATTGGACTCTTAGATAATCCATCAAGTGGTAAAGTATTCATTGATGGAGTGGACACCACAAAATTAAGTGATAATAAAATCTCCTCATTTAGAAATGATAAACTAGGTTTTATTTTCCAATTTTCAAATCTACTTGCTGATCTTTCCGTTTTAGAAAATGTTATGCTTCCAAGAAACATTCAAGGAACAGAAAAAAATGCTGCCCATGATGCCAAAGAAATTTTGCGATCTGTAGGATTATCTGATCAAATCTACAAACGTGCAAATAAAATCTCTGGAGGACAAGCTCAAAGGGTAGCAATTGCTAGGGGCTTAATTAACCATCCAACTATTGTTCTAGCAGATGAACCAACTGGAAACTTGGACTCGGTCACTGCAGAGACTATAGTTCAATTACTCAAATCAATGGCTAGAAAACTAAATCAAACTTTCATTGTAGTCACACACGACAGAAAACAATTTGGTGATGCAGACCGTGTAATTACAATCAAAGATGGTCGGGCATTTGAAGGAGAAGAACCTCAACAAATGGAGGTAGCAGCATGATTAGGTTTTCATTAATTACTCTAGTATTTTTCATTATTTTTCCACTAGTCTTCTCAGATGTATTAGCACAAGTTGGCGCAGGAGACTCTCCTTTTGAGAGAAAATTTGGTGATGTAAAATTTCTTGACGCATATTTTGGAATAGAAGGTGAAAAAATAGAGGTTGAACCTGGAGACAGTAACGTTCCTTTTACTGTAATTTTAGCAAATGTTGGAACACAAGACATCACAGGAATCAAAGGACAGCTTTCAATGCCATTTACATTTGGTTCTGCTGATGGTCCAGGAACATTAATTGAAGCAGATAGTGACTCTAATTCGCTTGCTGGTGATAACTTTGCCCTAACATTTTTTGTAAACATCAGTGATCAGGCAGATATCAAATCATATCCTGCCTCTTTGAAAGTAGATTACTCCAGATTGAGAGAATCTGGTGTTAGGAATGCATTCTTTGATTTTACGTTCAAAGTTACTGGTGATAGCATCATTAATGTTCGTCCATTAGATCCTTTTTTGACTTCATTAAAAACAAATCATGTAATAATAGAAATTGCAAATGACGGTTCGGCTCCAATGTCTAGTGTAGATGTTGTGGCACAAAACACACAGACTGCAATCTCGTCTACTACCTCATCTGTAACCAATATAGAAAAAGTAGTTGTTTTGTCTTCAAACTGGAATGTTGGTACCATTGAACCAGGACAAGCAAAATACTTAGAAGCAGATGTCTATGTTCCTGAAACTTTGAAAGGTGAAACATTGCGTGTTCCAATGGAAGTAACTTTCTTTAATGCACATGGTGATAGGCAAACAATTTCTAGAATTGCTGATTTTTACATTAAAGGATTGATTGATGCAAGAATTTATGATGTTCAAGTTATTGACTTGTCTGGACAGCCAACTGTAATTGGTGAAATAATAAATGAAGGAAATGAAGATGCATTATTTGGTTTTGTTACATTAGAACCACTTGGTGATTCAAACATTATCCAAAAAACTCAATTCATTGATGAAATTGAAACAGACTCCCCAGTTCCATTTAATACCCCAATTGAATTTGATGGAGAACCAAGATATGGTGAACATGACATACGAATTACAGTTAGGTACAAGGATGCGTTAAGAGATGAGAATTTTCTTACCTATGATACAACCATATTCATAAACGATCCATCACAAAATCAAGAAACTGAAATAGATTATTCTCAATTCCTAATTTTACCTATAGTGGTTGGAATAGGGATATTTGCACTTTCTAGAATTAAAAAACGAAAAAAAGAAGAGCAAACCAATTAGTTTATTCTTCATCATTTTGTTTTTATTTGCAGAATAATTGAATCTATGTTACTTGACAATAGACCCTCTTGAGTTATTTCTATGGACTTTTCGAAGAAACGAAAAAGACGTAGTAAATCTCTATGACTCCCTTTCTGATGTCATGAGACTTGCAACTGGTGGTGATATGCTTAATTTTGGTTTCTGGACAGAAAATACAAAAGAACCAATCAATGCTCAAAATGAGCTCTGCAAAATTTTTGGAAAATTTTCTGATCTTACATCAGCAAAAAAAATTATTGATATTGGAAGTGGATTTTCAGCACCTGCAATACAATGGATAAAGCAATTTAGTCCATTAGAAATCACCTGTGTAAACATTAACTTTAATCAACTAAAACAATCATCAGATAAAATTAATGATTCATTAGCTGGAATTAATCTTTTAAATTCTACATCAACATCGCTTCCTTTTCCAAATGATTCAGCAGATAGAATTATAGCTCTAGAGTCATTACAGCATGTAAAACGTTTGGAAAATTTTTTTTCTGAATCTAAAAGAATTCTAAAAAAACATGGCATCTTATCAATTGCAATACCTGTTGTCACAAAAAAAGTTACACCTATTGTTGATCTTGGAATATTATCGATGACTTGGTCCTCAGAGCACTACACATCTGATTATATCAAATTATTATTAGTTGAAAGAGGTTTTAGGATTTTGGAATTGAAAAAAATCGGCCCCCATGTATATGATCCACTAACAAATTATTATATTCAAAACAGAGAAAATCTAAAAAATAAAATTCTTTCAAGATATCCATCTTATGTAGAAAGAATTCTTTTCAAATCATTACAAAAAATGAAACAGCTTTCAGAAAAAAATCTAATTGATTACGTCTTGATCAAGTGTGAAAAATGCTAGGTTAATAATAATCACACACTTCTAAGTAAAAATTATGCGCATTTCTTAAAAACAACTTTTCAAATAAAAGCTCTAGATGAGTTTGAGAGTAATTCTAGTATTTTTACTAATCATATTCATGATTGTGCCAGCCTATGGTGATGTTACCTCATTCAAAACGGATAAATCAGTTTATTCAATAGATGATAAAATAACTTTTTTCGGAACTTCAAATAATCCAGGCGAACTAGTTCATGTAGCTATAAAGAATCCTTTTGGAAACACTGTGGAATTTAGAAGTGGAGTTTCCAATAGTACTGGTCATTTTTCACTTGTTCCAATAACTGCAGATAGTCAGTTATTTGACAAGCCAGGAACTTTTGAAGTTACAGCATTTGGAGATACGCAACAAGTACAAAATGGAACAAGACTCTCACTTGATTTTTCTGGCGGTAAAATTACTGTACTAGGATTATTTGATCTTAAACTAAACACTATTTCAAACAAAAGTGTAGATGAAGAAAAAACATTATCATTCACCGTCACTTTAACAGATTCTACTATTGAAGATGCGCAATTTAGTTTAGAAAACAATCCACCTGGCACATCAATTAATCCAACAACAGGTAAATTCACATGGACACCAAATGATGCGCAGGGTGGGATTACTTACACACTTGATGTTGTAGTTAATGCGGGTGGCTTAGAAGATAGACAAACAATAACAATTAATGTAGTTGATATTCCACCTCCAGCACCAATACCTGAGCCAACTCCTGAACCAACACCGGAACCACCACAACCACCTCCTGAACCAACACCGGAACCAGAAGAAACCGGCATCGCAGCATTTGTTGATCCAAAACAAGATCCTCAATACTATGTAGACAGATACAACAATGAACCAACCTACAAGGACTGGTTTGATAGAAATTACCCAGAATATTCATCAATCTATGAAGCAGTTGGATTAAACGAACCCAAGCTAATCCCTGCAGCATTTGTTGATCCAAAACAAGATCCTCAATACTATGTAGACAGATACAACA
>JBHIUX010000041.1:0-3885 GCA_042138065.1 Nitrosopumilaceae archaeon | reverse complement strand
CTGGTTTGATAGAAATTACCCAGAATATTCATCAATCTATGAAGCAGTTGGATTAGAGGAACTAGTAGTTAAAGAACCAGAATTTGGTGAATGTGGTGTTGGTACAAAACTTATTGATGGAGTTTGTGAGGTAGTAACAACTTCAAGTGGAGGAGGATGCCTAATCGCAACTGCAGCATATGGTTCTGAAATGGCACCACAAGTTCAACAATTACGAGAGATTAGAGACAACAAAGTTCTCAGCACAGAATCTGGCTCTTCATTTATGATAGGATTTAACACATTTTACTATTCATTCTCCCCTACAATTGCAGATTGGGAAAGAGAAAGTCCAATATTCAAAGAAACTGTAAAGCTTGGACTTGCACCACTTCTTACCTCTTTATCTATTCTAAATTATGTGGATATTGATTCGGAACAAGAAATGCTTGGATATGGAATTGGAATCATTCTAATGAATATTGGAATGTATTTTGTTGCGCCTGCAATTGTAATTTTTAGAATCAAAAACCATTAGCTAATTATTATATTCAGTACTACAAGTCTCTAATCATGCCAAGGGATGAAATTGAAGTCCCAAAGGAATTACGTGAATTCATGCCAGATAAAGCTGAATTAACAGAACTTGGGCAAAAAAATGGCGCAGACAAACAATATCGTTTAGGAAACTTGCACATTAGAGAATATGATGATAAATTTCTAGTACACACCGACAGAGTTGATCCAAGAAATGATCCATTAGGACACTTAATTTTTGATGCACCAGAAGTTCTAGTAGGTCTAGCTTGTGCCGCCTTTGGTGGCTCTAAAGTTGCATCAAGTATTTTCAAAAATAATAATAAGAATAATTCCGTTGTATCTGGATTGGTGGCATCAATTGTTGCAGGATATTTAGGTTATTCAGTTACAAAAAAACTGAAAGATCTTCGAAGGTGATTTGTCATTAGTACATTTAGAACTATAACAGTTGTAATCAAACTAATTCCACTTCTTTTGGCACTAAGAAAAGATAGACGTGATTGGGTAAAAAGTGAAGGAAAAGGGATTGATGAGGAAAAATATAGAAAAAATGCAAAAAAAGTTCTCAGTACTTTCATTTCCCTTGGTCCAGTTTACATCAAACTTGGTCAATGGCTTTCATCAAGGGCAGATATTTTACCACAACCTTACATGGAGGAATTAGCAAAATTACAAGACCAAGTACCTGCATCTTCTTTTGAAAAAGTAAAACCAATTATTGAAAAAGATCTTGGATCAATTAGTCAAAAATTTGATTCAATAGAACACGATGCACTTTCTGGTGCATCATTGGGACAGGTCTATCTTGGAAAGGTTGGGAGTAAGCAGGTTGTTGTCAAGGTAAAGAGGCCTGGAATTGAACAAATTGTAGAAGAAGATCTAAAAATTCTAAAAAAAATTCTTCCAACAGCTTTAAAGTTTGTTGATCCAAACTTGAGATTTACTGCAAAAGCAATGCTTGCTCAATTCATTGAAACCATTCATGAAGAAATGGATTATACCAAAGAATCATCAAATCTAAAATCCATCAAAGAAAATCTTGAAGAATATGATAATGTCATAGTTCCTTCTGTTTTTGATGATCTTTCTACAGAAAACGTGCTAACCATGGAGTATATTCCAGGTATCAAAATTACGAATGTTGATGCCCTTGATGAGAAGGGAATTGATAGACAAAAAATCGTAATTGACGTTCACAAAATCTTCTTTACAATGCTTTTGAGGCATGCAATTTTTCATGCAGACCCACATCCAGGAAACATCTCAGTAACTGATGATGGAAAACTAATCCTGTATGACTATGGAATGGTTGGAAGATTAGACAATGAAACAAGAATGAGATTGGTTAGACTCTATCTTGCACTTGTTGAAAAAGATCCTCCAAGAACAGTAAATGCAATGGATCAGCTGGGCATGTTAGTTCCAGATTATAATCGAACTGCAATAGAAAAGGCAATTGAATTAACAGTTAGGGCAATGCACGGAAAAAAACCATCAGAGATGGAAGTTGAAGCATTAATGGAAATTGCAAACAAAACAATGAGCAGATTTCCATTCACTCTCCCAAAAAATCTTGCATTATATATGAGAATGGCAACAATAGTTGAAGGAATTTACAAAACACACAAAGTTGACTTCAAGTTTGTTAAAGTACTCAAACAAATTCTTGAGGAAGAGCATTTAATTAAAGACGCTTACATTGAGGAGCTAAAGTACTCATTTGAAAGATTTGCAAAATCACTTGATGCAACACTCACAATCGCTCCGGAACTAAAAAAATTCATTGATGACAATAGATCCTTACAACTACTTTCATCAAAACCAATATCAAACGTATTGCTTTCAGGAAGCATTCTTTCTTCAGCAGTTTTTATTGGCTCTGCATTTTTGTATAATACTAACGAAACTGTGTCAATTGCGGGAATGCTAGGTTCTCTTGTATTAATGGGAATTTTTGTAATTTTTAGAAAAAAATAATCATTCTATTGAGATATCTTTTCCCTTTTTAGTAACAGGAATTGTAATTGTTAAAACTCCTTGAGAATATTTCGCAGAGTTTACTTTTTCCTCTCCTTCTTTGATGTGAACTGGTAATCTAATTTTTTTATCGATGATATTTGGTCTTTGATTACAAATCACATTTTCTTTTTTTCCATCATTAACCTCTTTTTCCGCATAGATTGAAAGAATATTTCTGTTAATTGATAGACTGATATCTTTTTTATCAAATCCAGGCATATCAATAACAACTGTCAATTTTTTATCATCAATTTCCATATCAACGGGTGGAAGAACAAATTCGTAAAATTCTCTTGATTTATTCCCAATCTCTCTCATCATTTCTTTTGCCATAGATTTTACTAGACCCATTTTGAGAAATTCTTCGTTTTAAGTTATAAATTTTGATAGATTTTTAATTCCTCAAACTCCCTCACAATACATCTTATGATTATAGTGATTGAGGGTGGAGATCAGGCTGGAAAAAAGACACAATCTGAGTTACTTGCTAAGGCATTACGAAAAAGGAAATTAAAAACAACTATTTTCAGCTTTCCAGACTACAAAACACCTGTTGGAAAAGAGATTAAAAAATACTTGACGGGAAAAAGAAAACTTCCTGTTCAAGTAGTTCATTGCCTTTTAGCTGCAAATAGATGGGAAAAAGTCAAAGATATCAAAGATGCAATATCAAAAAATTCCATTCTTATAATGAATCGATACTATCAATCAAACCTTGTTTATGGCTTGGCAAATGGAATGAATCTTTCTTGGCTTGAAAATCTTGATGCTGGCTTACCTAAAGCTGATTTAGTAATTGTTCTTGATGTGTCTCAAAAAGAAGCATTCAACCGCAAAAAAACAAAAAGAGACAAGTTTGAAAAAAATCAAGAATTTTCAAGAAAAATTTCAAAAGCATATAGACAGCTTGCAAAGAAAAAACATTGGAAAATTGTTAACGCATCTGCAACAAAACAAAAAGTTCATCAGGACATCATGAAAATATTTGCAAAAAAAATTGGGGCATGAAAAAAACTTATTTAGATATCATTGATCCAATTCATGATTTTATCAGGGTCTCTGCCTCAGAACTAAAAATCATTGATTGTCCAATCTTTCAACGACTGAGAAGAATACGACAACTTTCAGGCGCTCATTTAACTTATCCTGGTGCACAACATACAAGATTTGAGCATTCACTTGGTGTAATGCACATTACAGGACAAGCTGGACATGCACTACAAGAAAAAGGAATTTTAAAAAAAGATGACATTGAAAATCTTCGTTTGGCAGCTTTACTTCATGATATTGGTCATGGACCATTCTCTCATCTTTTTGAAGAAGTACTGCAACAAAAAAAGAAAATCT
>JBHIUX010000040.1:0-8843 GCA_042138065.1 Nitrosopumilaceae archaeon | reverse complement strand
ATACTGAACTTTCCTGCTGCAGGATATCCTGGATAAGCACCACCTCCATCAAAATCTTGATTTCGAGTTTGTAGATCCCAAGTGTGGATAACGCCATTTACTTGAATATTACGAATTGGGACTTCGACAGTATTTTTATTCCAAAGTTGTAATACAATAAATTCTGTACCAGGAAGTGGATCATTAGGAAGAGCTGTAGAAGAGGCAGCGGCACAGCTTGCAGTACATAACTTGCCATCGGGTTTATTGTTTAGAGTTGCTATCTCAGTTAGAGTTTGACCGTCACGAGTGTCATAACCTACCAGCAACATTGAATTTGCCATGATAATGTCTTTAGGAGTTTGATTTACAGTAGTAAGAGCAGAAGTACTCATGAGATTTGAAATGGACAATGCGCCAACAATTGTGATTGCTAGAACTAATAATGTAGAAATTACAACTGAGACTCCTCGTTTTTTTGATTTAAAACGTGTCATGTGTTATATGGCCTCGCAATTGTTTCAAAGAAGGTTCCTCTGGCTGTTGTAATTGATATTTTATAGTCAAGCCCATCTTGTGTCCAGCTTACAGAAGGATCAGCATAAACTACAATGTCGGTATCATCTTTCAGACGTATAGTGGATTGTGATAATGGCAGAGTGTCATTATAGATTAAAAGATCCTGATTTGTCATGTTGACTATAGCAATTCTATCGACAATCGATTCAACAGTGCTGATGTTTCGTAAAGAAACTGTAATCTGATTTGTTGCAGGCTCAAATCGCACATGCTCAAAAATAATATCTTCACGAGTTGCATCAATTCCTTGGTCACGTGTAACTGTAAGGAAGCGGTTGAAATCTGCTACTTCGTATAAGCCAGTGCTTAAAATTACAACACCAATTGGAACAACTATGGCCAGCATAAAGAGACTGCCAACAATTTGACTAATTCCTCGTCTTCGAAATAGATGGCAGGATTTAGTTAGAAAATTCAAAATTTCATTCTCCCTCTTCGTCATCAGAATCAAATGAAGATTTCAAGGCTTTGAGTTGGTTTTCAGTTTCTTCAAGTTTCTTTAGAATTTTTGCTCTTTTTTCTGCCTGTCTTTTATCTTCAACTTTTCGTTTTTCTTCTGCTTCAAGTTTTTCAGCAGCTAACAACTCGGCTCTCTTTCTTTCTTCTTCAAGTCTTTGTCTTTCAATTTCTAATTGCTCTACTTTCTTTCTTTCAGTTTCCAGTCTCTGATGTTCAGCCTTTAGTTTTAATTGATCAGCAAATCTTTCTTCTTCAAGCTTCTTTCTTTCAGCTAGTCTTTCAGCTTCAATTTTTTTTCTTTGAGATAATATTTCAGCTTCAAGCTTCTTTCTTTCAGCTAGTCTTTCAGCTTCAATTCTTTCAACTTTTTTTCTTTCTTCTTCTAACCTTTTTCTTTCAGCTAGTCTTTCTGCCTCTATTCTTTCTGCTTCCCTTCTTTCCTCTTCTAATCTTTCTCTTTCTTGTTCTAATTTTTGTTTATCTGCAAGTACCTCTTCTTCAAGTTTCTGCTTACTTTCCTGCATTTCTTTTTCTAATCTTTGTTTTTCAGCCCTAAGTTCTGATTCCAGTCTTTCAGCTTCAATTTTTTCAGCCTCTAATCTCTCTTCTTCAAGTTTCTTTCTTTCAGCTAGTCTTTCAGCTTCAATTTTTTCAGCCTCTAGTCTCTCTTCTTCTAGTTTCGTTCTTTCAGCTAACTTTTCCTTTTCTAGTTTTTCTCGTAATTTGGAATTTTCTTCTTCTAATTCTGCTGCCTTTGCCACGTTTTCTTCTAAAAGTTTTGCATCAGGATGATGATCGCTTTCTTCTGAATTTTCAGTTTCAAGATAGTTTGTAGCTTCAGTATCAGATGAATTGTCTTCTGTTTTTTCTATTGTAAAAGTATCATTAATGATGTTTTTCAATGAAGATAAAACGTGTTCTTTTTCAAATGAATTAATTATTGAGATATCATATCTAGATGCCATAGTTTTGGCTTTTTCAGTTAAATTGCCAATCATTATGGTCTTTGTTGGATTACAATCAAGTACTTGAATAATTTTTGAGTTTATTCCTGATTCATCAATTTGATTTGCGGATTGTAAAACATAAAGAAATATTGTATCAGTGTTAGGATTTGTTGCAATCAAATCAATATTATGATAGTGACCACTCTTGCCTTTCAGTGAATGATCCTCTTCCGATGTAAATTGATGCTCTTGTAACAAATTCTTGATATCAGAAATTAATGATGAATCATGATCAGAGCTTGATTGAGAGTCTTTTAAAACAAATCCAGGAATTGAAACAGTTCCTGCCATATTTGTATCAAAATCATGATCAAATTTTCTACAATACATCTTAATTACAACATCATCAAATTTCTCCTTACATGAATGGCAGTTATACCACATTGCTGGAATTCGTAATTCTTTTTTTCTGTCTTTAATTGGTTTTTTGCATGAAGGGCATTCCAACACAGAATCATGTAAAGAAAAGTTTTTTGTTTCAGAAATATATCCACACACCCGGTGTTCAAAAAGATGAAGTTTTTCTATATCCATTGAGCTGCATTTTGGGCAGTATAACCTTACATTAGCTTGTAGTGAATCAGGATGTTGTGGACATACTGCAATTCTTTCATGGACTACTTTTTCAAGTAAATCATCTGAATCATGAGTTAAATTCTCTAAAAATTGAACGTTATTTGGATCCTCGCCAATTTCAGAAAGTTGTGGAAAAGTAAAAACTCCTGTTGAAAGATCCAGTTGAGGTGCAATAGTTTTTTCCTTTGATGATCTAATTAATCGGATTAATGCAGATACCTTATTTTCTCCCACACTAGCAGTTTGAGAAGATTTAGTTTTTCCCTCAGATGAGTCGTTTTCAGTTTTTAAGGAATTATTCTCAGAATCTTGATCTTTTTTCTTGCCCAGGAATTTTCCAAATCCGGCAGTTAGTTCGTTTTTGGCAGATTTTTGTGCATCATCATCTGTAGGCTCATCATCCTTTTTCTCAAATTTTGTCTTGGTTCTACGAAACATCCGTGCCTAATTCAACTCCCTGATGTATCAACTCAAAGTCGATTCCTCATCGGTATTTTCACGTATTCTCAAATGTAAGAGAAAGGTTGTTCATTTGAGCAAACAATATCTTAAGACCGATTTTCCGTATCGGCATTTGGGTTGAAATTCAAGATATTTAAAGAAGGATCGATGTCAAAGTTATCTGGGCTCAAAGTACAATCATTTCTTCAGAAAAAAAATTCTCCAGATCAAGCACTTGAACAACCACTAAACAAAACCACAAATGAAACCATTCCAGTAGAATTTAACGAGCCTGTACCAAAATTCATATCTGTTAACAAAATTGATTTCATTGGAACCTCAATTCATGGGGGAATAATTAAAGATCCAACATCAATTGGAGGATTACGCTACTTGGTGATTCAACCACGACTAAGTGTAAAAGACAAAAAGAATTTTGATTTAATTAAAAAATTACTAATGACAGAATTAAGTATTTCATTAACAGACATCAGCTCAAAAGTAGATGCCGAAAAAAGATTAAAGAAAAAAATTGTACAATTAATAAAAAAATACAAACTAGATATTCCCACAAAAAACTTATCAAAAATTGCATATTATGCAATTCGTGATTTTATCTATCTAGGAAAGATTGAACCATTAATGCGAGATCACATGGTTGAAGAAATTAGTTGTGATGGTACAGGAATTCCATTATATATTTGGCACAGAGAATATGAGTCAATTCCTACCAATGTAGTATTTACAACCGATAAAGAACTCAATAACTTTTCAAGAAAAATTTCTTACATGAGTGGAAAACATGTTTCTACTGCAAATCCAATTATTGATGCATCACTACCAGATGGAAGTAGAATTAACTTAACGTTAGGCCATGAGATTACAAAGCGTGGAAGTACTTTTACAATAAGACGGTTTAGAGCAGATCCTATTACGACAATAGACTTGGTAAAATTTGGAACAATGTCATCAGAAATTGCTGCATATCTGTGGTACATTGCAGAAAAAAATGCTACGATGCTTGTTGCAGGAGGTACTGCAAGTGGAAAAACAACTGCATTAAATGCACTTGCATCATTTATTCGACCAGGACAAAAAGTAGTAAGTATTGAAGATACTCAAGAATTAAACTTGCCACATGAAAACTGGATTCCTGCAGTTTCTAGACAAAACTTCACAGATGGCAAGGTTGGAGAAATAAATCAATACGATTTGCTTAGGGCAGCATTACGTCAGAGACCAGATATTATCATCGTAGGAGAGACAAGAGGTAGAGAGGCATATACGCTATTTCAGGCCATGGCAACAGGTCACGGGGGATTTTCATCTATTCACGCAGACTCTGTAGAAGCAACACTAACTCGATTGGCATCATCACCTATGGATATTCCAAAACAACTAATTGCCAACACTCTAGATGTCATTACACTTCAATTGAAACTTCGAGTAAAGGATCGTTCAGTAAGAAGAATTATTCAAATTTCTGAAATAGCGGGATTAGATGATGCAACTAACAAGATTAAAACTCATGACTTTTTCAAATGGGATCCAATTACTGATGTTCATAAATGTTCAGGCAATAGCATTGTATTAAATAAAATCAAGGAAAGACTTGGAGAAAGTACTGAAAAGATCAATGAGGAATTAAGAAAACGAAAATTAGCTATAGAATGGATGGTGAAAAATGATGTTCGACAGCAAAAAGATGTTGCAAAAAATGTTCATGAATTCTATTCTGATTCTGAAAGATTCTATGAAAGAAAAAGATTAGGAGTTTAAAATGGCAACAGTTACTAAAAAGAATAGAAAGGGTACTAAACCTAAAAATGTTGATTCTGTTTCTTCACTACAAATATTTTCTTACAAGTTATTAAATGAACGAGTTCAATTTTTGTATCCAAAATTAACAGGATTGGAAAAGACACTAAAACAAGCAATGATACCCGTACCATTTGATGTTTATGTGTGTAGCATGGCATTCTTCTGCATATTAGCTGCAATTTTTGGTGCAATAATTGGCGCTGGAATTTCAATATTTATGAATGTACAACCTGTTGCTTTCGCAATATTGCTTCCAATAATTGTAGGAGCTGGACTTGGACAAATGACATTTTTTGTTTTGCAAATGTTGCCGACAATTCATTTAAAGAATAGATCATCAAAATTAGTTGAAGAGCTTCCACATTTTATTGGTTACATGGCAACACTTGCAACTAACGGACTTTCATTAGAAGGAATTTTCAAAGCAATTGCAAAAGAAACAACTGATGAAGAGATTGTAAAAGATGCAAAATTCATTACAAGAAATATTCACATTTTGGGAATGGATTTACTTACAGCCATTACTGATCTCATTAAACGTACTCCAAAGGGACCATACGCAGAACTGCTTGAGGGAGCAATTATCACAACTCAGACAGGTGGAGATTTGAAAGAATATTTTCTTGCAACAGCCAAAGTTCAGCTTGAAGAAAAGAAAATGAGTTTGAAAAAATCTACCGAATCGCTTGGAGTCATGGCTGAGATGTACACAATCCTATTGATTGTATTTCCACTAATGGCCATCATCATGTTGTCAATTATGGCAATTATGAGTCCTGACTTGGCAGGATTTGACCTCATTACATTGATGAATTTGCTTAGCTATGTACTAGTACCATTCTTTGGGGTGTTACTTCTTTTCATGATGGATACGATGGTACCAAAGAGGTAGAAAATATGCAGAGTTCTAAAGAAGCAAAATCAAAAGTTGGTCCACATGATGATGGAGAACTTCCAAAGGCATCAATATACTATAGTGAAAAATTTAAGATTGGAATTGCTTCTGTAATTGCAGGTATTTTCATACTTATTGTTAGTTGGACAATTTCTGACATGGCCTCGGAGCACAACAGTATCCGAGACATTGGAACGGTTTTTGCAATTCTAGCAATGGTTGTTCCATTAACTCTTTTACAGCTTAGAGAAGTTCAAAGAAAAGATAGTATTGATAGAAACTTGCCATTATTTCTTTTAGCATTAACCAGTGCTGTTCAAAGTGGTGCAAATTTAATCAAAGCACTAGAACATACTGCTGAAAGAAACATGGGGGCATTAACTCCTGAATTAAAAAACTTGCGTGCAAATATTAGTTGGGGAATGCCGATGGATGGAGCATTAGAAAATTTTGCAAATAGATGCGGTACAAGAACTTCAAGACGTGTAGTAGTTCTTCTTGAGATGGCAATCAAGATAGGAGGAGATATTGCAAACAACTTGGAAATGATTCAGAAGCACGTTACTGAGCTGCAAAACCTAGAAAAAGAAAGAAAGTCGAGTCTTGCTCCATATACATATACAATTTACATTGCATTTGCAGTTTTTATTGGAATTAGTGTAATTTTATCTACTCAGTTCTTTTCAGAAATTGAAGTTGTTCAGGGTCTGTTAAAAACACAAAAAGGTACAGAAGGAGGAATGTTTAGTGCATTAGAGAATATTGAAATTGCTGAATTAAATAAAATTTTGTTTAATATGGCTATTATTCAAGCAGTGTTTGGAGGCTTAGCTGCAGGAAAAATTGGTGCAGGGAACTATGTTGCTGGAATCAAACACATTGTAATCATGATTATAATGGCAGTAATTGCATTTAACGCATTTTAGATTTTTACTTCCATTCCGTGTTGGGATTTTACAATATACTTGTCACGAATTTTTACACTTATCCAATCAATGATTAATACTGCAGCCAGTACAACTAGCATGAAAACGGCAGCTTTTCCATATTCAAAGAATTTGATATAATTGATAATGTAAAATCCAATTCCGCCTGCACCAACTAAACCGAGAATGCTGGATTGCCTAACATTGTAATCAAACATGTACAGTATTTGACTAAGTAAATGAGGGGCAGATTCAGGTAAAACGACATAACGAACTAGCTGCCACTTTGATACCCCAATTGAGCTTACAGCATCCATAGGATCTGCATCAACAGTTTCAATTGATTCGTATTGTAATTTTGCAACAAAACCAATCGTGTACATAATAATTGCCAATATTCCTGCAAATGGACCCAGCCCAACCATGATTACAAACAATATTGCCCATAAAATTGAGGGGAAAGTACGTATTGCAGCTAAGATTGCCCTAACAGGAGCATAAACCCATTTACTGTTCAAATTTCGTGCTGCAAATATGCTTAATGGTAAGGCGATTACTACACCAACAATGGTTCCTATAAACGCCATTTGTATTGTTTCAAACATTGACGATAATGCTGTCGCAAATAATTTTGGTTCAACTTCGGTTAATTCTTCTGCTATGATTACTAGATTTGGAATCCCTTCAACAAAATCCACAGGATCTGCGCCAACATTAAATGATGCAGCGATTACAACTGCAATAATTATTCCAAATATGAGATTGTTTTTAGGATTCATTAGGATACAGCTCCATAATTTCATCTTGTGTAAGATTGCCAGTTTGAAAGTCAACTATTTTATCGCCCTCAACACCAATTTCAAGAATTTTTTCACCGTCTTTAATTACGGCAACTCTATTTGCATATTCTAATGCAAGTTGCATATCGTGGTGAACCATTACTGCAGTAAGATTTATTCTACGTTGAGCATCTGCAATCAAATCCATGATTTCTCTTGCAGTCACACGATCCAATTCAGAAACAATTTCATCAGCCAATAAAATGTCAGGTTTTTGCATTAATGCACGGGCTATAGCTACTCTTCGTTTTTCTCCACCACTTAGCATGTAGGCTTTTCTTTCAGATTTATTCTCAAGCCCAACGAGTTTCAGAATTCGTTCAGTTTCTTTAATTTCATTTTCAGGAAAATTTTTGAAAAATGATTGTATTTTACCAAGTCTTGGAAGAGCACCAACAATAATATTTTCAAACACTGAAACATTTTTTATCAATCCCAAGCTCTGTGGTATATATCCAATCTTTGACAACATTGGTTTGAATTTTTTATCAGAAAAATTTGGAGTTTGGTAATCTACTTTTACTGTGCCCTTACTTGTAACCATCATTCCATTCATTAGTTTTAGTAGAGTAGATTTTCCTGAACCTGATTGTCCTACAATTGCATAATTTACACCACGATCAATTGATAATGAAACCTCTTTTAGGACATAATTTTTTGAATCATATGACGCCCATACGTTATTCATTTGGATAATGGATTTTGTGATAATTTTAGAAAATGAATGAGCTTCTGTAGTCAATGTTTGTAATGTCAACTGGGTATCCAGCTATTATTTGCTCTTGTTATATTTGTCAAGAATTAGCTGATCTAATCCAGTAAGAGAGTCAATGTATTTTCCAAAATCACCTATGTGCATTTCAGTTGTTGTTGGAAGAAGTGCTTCTGCACCATATAGATCTCTAAGTATACCATTATTTTCTTCAAAATTTAGTTGAACCATCGCACCAACTAGTGCATCTCTTGTTGAATCAGACATGTCAGAGCTAACCATAAAGACATGAGATGGTACGGGGCCAATTGTTGTTACAGCACGAAGCTTTACCTGATCTTCATGGTCTAGATATTTTTGTGGGGCAATATCTGAGCCAAATGCAACATCAACATTGTCATTTAGCAGCAATTCTAATGCAGCTTTGTAACCTCCTGCAAAGGTATATGCTTCAAATGAGTTTACTAGTGCAGATTCTAATGCGACAATATCGTCACCTTGAATCTCAACATCCCCAGAAGTTACTAGAGCGCCCATTGGTCTGACAAAACCTGAGGAGCCTGTAATACTTGTGAATGCAACTTTCTTTCCAATGACATCTTCAAGAGA
>JBHIUX010000039.1:0-8929 GCA_042138065.1 Nitrosopumilaceae archaeon | reverse complement strand
GTTTTAGAAAATGGTGGAACCTTTTTTGAAGGACAAAAAGAGTATTACAAATATGCATCAATGACAAGAGTCGAGATGGTAAATCTGATTGAAGACTTTAACGTACAACATGGTTTTGCTGAGCAAAATATCCAAGAATATTTTGATGCCTATGGCAAGCTGCCACGATATGAAGATGATGCCGATGCACCATGCTATGGATGTGAAAACAAACACGCCAAAAATACAAGCACACAAACAAGCTTTAACGACAATAAAAACACCCTTCAAGGTCTAAAAGATCGTCTATCAGAGCTTAGAGCAGAGTTTTTTGATGAAAAGCAAACCGAACAAAAAATGCAACTTGTAAACTCTATGAATGAAGTTGTAAAACAAATCCAGAAACTAGCCTACGATGGCAAGTCCCTCTAATTTTTTTTAATTATCTAACATCTCTAATCTATACTATTGAAGAAAAATTGAATATTCTCCTGTATTGGGATAAATTAGAACATCGCCTGACCTCAATGGTTTTGCCTTGTCAAGAATTTTTATATCACAAATTTTGGATACTGGAAGTTGTTTAATTTTTTTTGTAGAAAGTTCTTTTTGCTTTGATAATTTTTTAAGATAATCTTCTTTTGCTAAATATTGGATATAGTTTTCTATATCTGCCATTTTTTCGACTTTTTTTGATCTAAGAACAATTAATTCTGCAGAATTCAAAAGTATCTCATCGCCCTCAATTAAAAAATTATAATCTAGAGCCTGGAATATGTGAATCGCATTATTGGATTCCAGCTCCTCCTGTTTTTTGCTTCTTGAACTGACTTTGCTTCTTTGAGCATATTTCAAGATCCTTTGGGCTATGATTTTTTTTTAACCTCTTACAAATTGGGCAAATTTCATTTACTCTAGATTGTCTTGCCATCATAATATTATATGCGTCAAGGAAGAATATTATTTTAAGTTCCTAAATTAGCTTAATTTCAAAACTGTAGCTTATGATTTGTTAATTCTTCCAGTTTTTTACCACTCTGATTGAAAATCGGCGGTTCAGGATTTATGGGATCTAGAACACTCAAGGTTAATGAACTTTTGACATTAGCACGTGTTCTAATGTTTTTTGATATGAAATTCCGTAAAGAACTATGATTTGTTGCATTTATTTTTAATATAATGTCATATGCTCCATGGAGTCTCTTTATCTCCTTTACTTCTTGTAACTGTTTGAGCTCCGATTTGACAAAATCATTTTTTCCTATATCGCAAGTAAGTAGAACATAGGCCGTTTTTGAAATTTACAACACCGCCCCATCTAATTCTTGTATTCCTGATAGTTTTTTGACAAACATTTTTACTAATTTTCTTAAGGTAATTGAACTTACATGAGTCGTTCTTTCTATCTCAGCATAAGAAATTCTTTGATTATTGACTGCAGCAGCAATGTAAACAGAAGCACCAGCAATCCCCATGGGTTTTTTACCTAATGCTAATCTACTTTTTTTTGCAGCGTCTAGTATTTTCCATGCAAGTCTCTTTGATTTTTCATTTGCACCAACATGGCTAGCAATTCTATTTACGTAGTTTTTCGGATCATGTGGTCTAAAACCAATTCCAAGATTTTTAATTAAATGTCTGTATGCTGATGATAAATCCTTTCTTCGAACATTTGCTGCTCGGGCAATATCATCCAAACTTCTTGGGGCATTAGCCTCTCTACATGCAGCATAAAGTGACGCAGATGTCATCGCCTTGATGGTTCTACCCTGAATTATCTTCTTCTCAGCAGACTTTCTATAAAAATAAGCAGCTTTTTCTTTAATGGAGTCTGATAATCCCAGCTTTGATGTTATTGTGTCTAAGATTGTAAAGGATGTTTTCATACGTCGTTCACTTGAATTTGCTTTTGCCCTAGAATCCCAAACTCTCAACCGCTTGAACTTTTGTTTTACTTTTGATGAAAGGAACTTCCCTGAAGCATCCTTACTTGAAAAAGGTATTTTGGTTGCAAGTCCTCTATCGTGAAAATATAATTTTGATTTGCCTTCAGCTCTTGTTCTATTAAGATAGTCCTCTTTAGAAATTGTTTGACTTTCAGAAAGATTATCAACTATATTTTGTACAACAACTAATCCACAACCCTCACAATAAACTTCACCCCGTGTGTAGTCAGTTGCAAGTGAGCTTTGATGACAGCCTATTGTTTGGTGTACAGAGGAATTTCTTTGAACCATGAATTATTATATGCATAAAAGAAGATAACCTGTCTTCAGCTAAGCTTATGAAAAAAAGCTAAATTAGATAAAACTAGGTTTGTTGAACCAGATCTTGGTCCTGGTACCTTATCATGCTATTTGCTATGTTTATGACTGAATCTTTCTTAAAGATATATGCTTCAGGCTCTATTCCCTTTACCTCGATTTTAATTCGGGCATTATCTTCAATGGACTTAAATTCATTTACATAATGTTTTTCAATTTTTTTCCACCCTTTATCTAATTTACAACTATCAAAAAGTTTGTACATTTTTCCACCCAGATTTAATTTCGGATATTTCTTTATTGAAAACTCCCTCTCTTTTTTCTTGTTTTTGATTTGTTTTTTACAAATCTTTTTTTGTATTCCTTATTTAGCAAGACAGGAAATGGTGTATATTCAATTGCCTCGTAAAATTTTTTTATTTTTGCATCTGATAAAGATTTTAAAAATTCTTTAACATTTCTTTCATTACCTAAAAAATCATTTCCAAGTTCTAATTCCATGTAGATAGTTTTAGCCGTTTATTCTTATATTCAATCTTAAGCTTAAGTTATGAAATTAAGCTACTTTACTCTTTTAGCTTAAACTCTCTAAATGGATCAGATGCATTCCAGCAATGTCTGAAATAATCCAAGCACCATTCATGGAATGCGGAATCATTAGAATAGAACATTTCTCTCATATCTGCATCTCCTTGCTTTGAAGGAAACATCAAGACCCCTTCTTTTTCATTCAAAATTACCATTATTTTCACATCTTTCATCATTCTTCTTTCAATTTTGCCTTGTTCTAAAAGAGGATAAAAACCAATTTTGTCAAGTAGCTTTTTTCTACCTTTTGGAATTTTTGCATTTTCGGATATAATATGCTTATAGCGTGCACCTTTTTTCACTCTTTTAATTACCAACTCAATTAGTTCAAGTGGAGTTTCTGATAAGACGGTGAAAATATACTCATCTGCGTTTTTGTAAATTGATTTCCATACCTCAAGAACTCTTGAAACTCCTGTAACGTGCTTACTGTTTTGAAGATCACCCATTCTTCTTACGAATTTGATAGGCAGGTTTCCGAAATTATGATTTTCAAAATATTTTTTGTTCTTTGAGAGATATATAATTGAAGGAATTTGAGAACAAATTGCTTTACCAAATGTTGTGATGTAATATGCACCATCTTTGTCTTTTGCTACAAATCCAGAATTTGACATTCGATCAAAGTTTCTATGAACCTCTTGTGCAGTAGCTCCTAATTTTTTTGCCATGGGGGTTACTCTGGATTTTTTTTTCAATAATTCAAACAAAATATTCAATCTAATTTGACTGGCTAGCTCCAAAAACTCTTCAGCAGCTTCTTCGTAATTTTCTGTATTCATTAATGAATTTAATTTCTATTCTATAAAAAACAATAGCTTACTTCATACCAAAAAGCTGATTATCACAATTCTAGCTTAACACATGTTATCTTATCCAAAAAGTAAGTTTATTCATGAAACATGTAAACGACAAGCTAGGAGTTATCATTGCAATAGTGATTACTGCAGGTGCATTAGCATTTGTTGGAAGCACTGCTGACATGAATGACAGGAACATGCAAGCCCAAGGCGAACGAGTACTTGAGCTGACAACTGAGGAACTAAGAGCTGTTCCTTCTCAAGTCAAAGAAACTATATCAGACAATATAGAAGAACTACAGGATATTAAATCGGAAATACCTGAAACATTAGACGAAGCAATTGACGAAGTAGAAGAGGTCATACCTGATCCTGCCCCCATCATAAAGAAAAGTGAGGGAAAGTTGCTAGAAATTGTGGCCATTTCTCCTGGTTCAGCATTGCCTGGATGTGAGAGAGCAAACTCTTGTTTTATCCCAACTGTTGTTACCATGAAACCTGGTGGCGAAGTAATATGGGAAAATCATGATGATGCAGTTCATACAGTAACAAGTGGTACTCCAACTGAAGGACCAAATGTGCTCTTTGATAGTGGCATAATAACTCCTGATGGAACATATTCAGTGAAGCTAGATCTTCGAGCAGAATATGAGTACTTTTGTGTAGTTCATCCTTGGATGACTGGCAAAATCATAGTACAATAGTTCCCACATTTTTTTAAAAAAATCCCATAAATAAAGTTAAGAAGGTAATGTGTTGATAATCTGTTTTTTTGGAAAGTCATAATTTCGTTTTAGCGTATAATTCAAATCCTTAACATGTGGTGTTGGATCAGAACAATCGCCACATCGAGGAAAAATAACTGTTGCATTGTAATCTATCTCTCCAATGAATTTCTTGCATTGCACACACCGGATAACTTTTTTATCATAAATGTTCATTGTCTTCATAGTGCATTCGTGCAATGAACTCATTAATTGAAACAAACTTTGCAGCTTATTTTCATAATTTCAGCTGAAGTTTTATTATATCTTAGTATGGAATAGACATCTTATGACACTATCCAATAAAAAAATTGAAGAAATGAAGAAAAAAATGCAAAAAGACTTGGATAACGATAATGAAGAAGTTTCAAAATCAGAAATAAAAAAACTAGTTGAAAAACTCATCAATTAATTTGGAAAAGGAACTCGATTAAACGATATGATTAAACTACGATTAAATCAAGTATGGGTTGACCATGAAAGCTTCTGATTTACTAGTAAAATGTCTAGAAACAGAAGGGGTAGAATACGTTTTTGGCTTACCTGGTGAGGAAAACGCCGACCTTATGATGTCTCTTTCCAAATCAAAAATCAAATTTATTTTAACAAGACATGAACAGGGTGCTGCCTTTATGGCAGACGTATATGGTAGGCTTACAGGCAAGGTAGGTGTCTGTCTATCTACTTTAGGTCCTGGTGCAACAAATCTTGTTACCGGAATAGCTAATGCAAACATGGATCGTTCCAGACTACTTGCAATAACTGGACAGACAGATTCTCATCTTCTTCACAAAGAATCGCACCAAAACCTCAATGTCGTAAAAATGTTTGAGCCAATTACAAAATGGAGTTGGTCCATTCGTAATCCAAAAAACATTCCAGAGATTGTAAGAAGAGCCTTTAAGATTTCACTTACAGAAAAACCTGGTGCAACTCACATAGAACTACCACAAGATGTTGCAAAAAAAGAATCCGACATTCCGCCAATTACTCCTCAGAAACTTTTCAGGCCAAGAGCAAACCTGAGTCAAATCAAAAAGGCAGCAAACATGATTTTAGAAGCAAAGCGACCAATTATGATTATTGGTAATGGATGTGTTCGTGAAAATGCTGGAGAGCACATCAGAAAATTTGTAGACAAGACTGAAATTTGTTCTTTGAACACATTCATGGGAAAGGGAGTAATATCTGATGATTGTCAAACCCACCTTCTAACAATAGGAATCAAAGATGCTGACCACGCTTTGCAGGCTGTAATAGAATCTGATGTAGTTATTGCTGTTGGATATGATCTTGTTGAGTACACACCACGAATGTGGAATTCAAAATTAGATAAAAAAATCATTCATGTTGATTTTACGCCTTCTGAGGTCTATACATACTATCGACCTTCAGTAGAAATTGTTTCAGATATTCAATTTGCTATTGATGCAATCCTAAGAGAGATAGAAAAACAACAAGAAAAAAATCCAAAACTTGATGGATATCCAAGAAAAAACATTCCAAAAGTTTTCAAAAAAATTAGATCAGAAGTTTTGCAAAGAATAGATGTATTCAAAGATGACGATGCATATCCAATCAAACCTGAAAAATTGGTAACAGATGTTAGAAATGCATTAGAGAAAGATGATGTTGTGTTATCAGATGTAGGATCTCATAAGCTTTGGATAGCAAAAATCTACAAAACTCTCCAGCCAAATACGTGTTTGATTCCAAACGGGTTTGCTTCAATGGGATTTGCCTTGCCAGGTGCAATTGCTGCAAAGCTAGTTTTTCCCAAAAAAAACATCGTTGCAATGACAGGAGATGGTGGATTTTTAATGAATGTGCAAGAAATTGAAACTGCAGTCAGGCTAAAACTACCAATAATTGTTATTGTGTGGATTGATGATGATCTAAACCTTATCTCATTAAAAGAAAATCATGAATTTGGCAAGAGCGTATTCACAGAATTTAACAATCCTGATTTTGTTCAATTGGCTGAAAGCTTTGGGGCTATTGGGTATCATATAAAATCTACAAAAGAGTTCTCTGATGTTTTAGAAAAGGCAAAATCTGTAAAAAACAAACCTGTGATAATTGGCGTTGATGTTGATTATTCAAGAAATTCTGTTTTGCTTGATGATGATTTTCCTCCCTATGTTGATTCTCTTAAAAATCACAAAAGATAGAAAACATACAATTTAGCAAATCTAGTTATTTATATTGAAAACAAATTAGCTATCAACATGCCAACACTAAGACGTCCTATAACACCTAAAATTAAAACTCCTAGAATATCGCGAAAAAAGGATCTTGGGAAATCTATCAAAATAAACATTGGAACAAAAAGTCCAAACTTAATTCGAGGCAGATCTGTTAAAAAAGATAAGAAAAAAAGTATTGTGAGATTAGGAACTTGTTACAAAAATGTTGGATGTGAAGGCAAAATTCTACTAAAGCGAGTTTCAAAGGCTAGGTGCAAGGCAGCTGGTGGAAAAAGCTGGAAGGGAGTTAGAGGCTGCCAATCCATTTCTTAATTTTGAGGTTATCTGTTTTTGGCTTTTGAAGCAATTCTATTTCTTGCGGTGCTTGTTTTAGCATCCAAGCTTTTTGGCGAGGCATTACATCGAATTAACCAACCTACTATCATTGGCAATGTTTTAGCTGGAATAATTGTTGGTCCTGCTTTATTTGCCATAGTACAACCAATAGATGAAATCGAGGTTTTCATTTCAATTGGTGTTTTCTTTTTGTTCTTTTTGATTGGATTAGAAGAAATAGATCTTCCATCTTTGTTCAGAGTTCTAAGAGGTAGAATTTTTGCAGGATCTGCTATTGGATTTTTAGTTCCATTCGTAGCTGCAGGAGTTTTTGGATTTTTGGCAATGGATATGGGATTTGTAAAAGCTCTAGCAATTGCAAGCGTTGTTGGAGCATCTAGTCTTGGAGTTACAGCAAAAATTCTTACCGATATGGGAAAGCTTCGCTCAACAATAGGCCTTGAAATTTTCACAATTGCAGGTATTGTAGAATTTATTGCAATTATTTTTACAAGCGTTGTAATTCAGATTGATTCATCAACATCTCCTGAAATTGGCGAATTTGCATGGCTATTTGTAAAAATGATTATCTTTTTTGTAGTTGCAGGACTTCTCTCCGTGTTTGTAATTCCTCGTTTTTTCCGATTTATCAGAAAACATCTCAAAGTTCAACAAGTCTATTTTGCACTTGTTATTGGAATCATTCTCTTAGTGGCATACTTTGCAGAAATTAGTGGCATTCATGGAGCAATTGGAGCACTGTTGCTTGGAATTGCGGTTTCACGGATGAATAGAGAAGAGTATCTTGAGATTTCAAAAAGCATCAATGCAATAGGATATGGAATATTCATACCAATTTTCTTTGCTGGAATTGGTTTGCATTTCACCTTAAGCTTCTTTGAGCTACCAATATGGGTGATTGGTGGGTTCATAGCCATAATAGTTGGCGTAAAATTTGTAGGATCATATCTTGCAGCAAAGGTTGCCCACATGAGACCTGCACGAACCGTTGCATACGGAGTAATGTCAAAGGGCGCAGTTGACTTGGCACTTATGCTTTCTTTGCTTGGTGCTGATATTTTAGAAGATGATCTATTTTCCTTGCTTGTGTTTGGAACTCTGATAACCATGATTATTTCGAGCGTGGAACTGCAAAGAAATCTCAAAAAGGTCGTTCATGTGACGGTAGGCTCAAAAGAATTGGCCCTAGTGCCCGTCTACTTTAGAAAAGCAGTTTCCGGGTATATTTCTGAAAGTGTGATGAACATGTCCTACAACAAAGTCTTCCCTGAGGACTCCTTGGAAAAAATTCTTCAGAGTCAAGAATTTTCAGACCAGGAATTTTTGGTAATGCAAGATAAACATGTGATAGGATTAATTTCAAAAAAAGACATTGACAAAGTCAATAAAAAACACAGAGATGTAGTAAAGGCCAAAAATATTATGCATAAAAGATTTCAAACTGTAATTCCACAAGAATATTTATTTTCAGCCATTCAAAAATTAAATGAAAATCCTGCACATATTGTTCCAGTAGTAAATCCAGTAGATTCCAATGTGGTTGGCACTATAACTGCAGAAAAAATAATGAAACTTTTAGAAAAAGAAGAAAAAAAACCCACTGAAAACTCAGAGACAAAACCCTAACTCATTTTTAATATCTAATTAGAAAAATATTACAATAATGAATGATTTAGTGGCAGAGAGTGGAAGTTGTGTATTTCTCATCTTCATCTGCACTAAACCATGTACAAACCTTGTAAAATTCATTTAAAAGAAAGTGTGTTTTCATAATGACCAACAACAATCCATCGGTTCTTTTATTAAGGATAAATTAGTAAGCTCTCACCATATTGCAACTATTAACTCAAAAAAATGAATTTACTATTATTTTCACACAAAATTCTCGACGAAATCTAAGCAAATCGTTATTCTACTGAGTTTTAAAATGGATGCACAATACGTATTAAAAAAAATTGAAGATGAGAAAATCTCATTCATAGATTTCTGGT
>JBHIUX010000038.1:0-9023 GCA_042138065.1 Nitrosopumilaceae archaeon | reverse complement strand
CAACAAAACCTTTTGCCAATTTTTGGTCAAATGTTGATCCCTTTCCATAAGTTGCAATCTTGTGGCTGTAAAGTGAATACTTTGATTTTCGCCCAACAACCCTCAAACTACCTTTGTGCATCCTGAGTTTCACAGTTCCAGACACTCGTTTTTGAGTCTGATTTATGAAGGAATCCAGGTCTGCCCTAAGTGGATCCTCCCATAGGCCAGAATATACAAGCCATGACCATTCATCATCAATTATTGATTTGAATTTGTTTTCATGTTTTGTATGAACCATTTTTTCTAAATCTGAGTGAGCTTCAATCAAACAAGATGCTGCAGGGGTTTCGTAAACCTCACGAGATTTTATTCCGACAACTCGATCTTCAATATGATCTACTATTCCAACTCCTGCCGCTCCTGCCTTTTTGTTAATGTATTCAACTAGACTGACTGGATTTAGCTTTTTCCCATCGACAGCTACAGGAATTCCTTTCTCAAATCGTATCTCCAAGTAACTAGGATTTGCAGGCAAGTTTTTTGTTTTTACCCAGATGAAAGCATTGCTTGGTGGTTCTTTGTATGGATCTTCTAGTACCCCCCCTTCAATTGCACGACCCCACAGATTCTGATCAATACTAAACTTTTTTGCTACATTATCAATTTTTATTCCATGTTTTTTTGCAAAAATTAACTCAGTTTTCCTATCTAAATTCAAATCCCTGATTGGTGCAATGATGGGCAAATTGGAACCAGAACGCAAAGTAATATCAAAACGTACTTGATCATTTCCTTTTCCAGAACAACCATGTGCAAGTGCAGTTACCTTTTCTTTTTTTGCAATTTGTAGAACCTTTTGTGCAATTAGGGGACGAGCTAGTGCTGTTGCTAAACAATATTTTTTTTGATATAGAGAATTTGCTTTAATTGAAGGAAAAATAAAATCATTGACAAATTCTTTTTTTGCATCAATGTTGTAGTGTTTTTTTACTCCAAGTTTTTTTGCTTTTGCTGCAATTTTTTTTTGATTATCGCCTTGTCCAACATCAACTGTAACTGTTACGACATCCATGTCGTGTTTTTCTTGTAGATACTTGACAACAACTGAGGTGTCTAATCCTCCAGAGAATGCAAGTATAGCTTTTTTTGTCATAAAGCATCTCACTGACCGTATTTTGGAATTTATCTTTTGTGATACGTTTTTTCAAATTGTTTTTTGTCAAAATTTACCTCTAAAATTTTTCATAGCTTAAGCTAAAATCCGATCATTATTTATCCGCCAAATATAACGCTGTTTTATGAAATTGCGACAGGCGATTTCGCTCGGAGTTAGTGCTATAGCAGTCATTATTGTAGCCCTTGCTATAGTAAATTCTACAGATATGACACAAGAAAACAAGATTCGTGTGGCATTTTTTCCAAATGTTGGACATGCAGTACCAATCGTTGGAATTGAAAATGAAATATTTTCATCAGGTTTTGGGGATGAAACCATTATTGAAACAAAGTTGTTTGATAGCGGACCACAAGTTGTAGAGTCATTATTTGCAAATTCTGTAGATATTGCATATGTTGGCCCAGGCCCTGCCATTAATGCATTTTTAAAATCTGATAAAAACAATGTAAAGATTTTAGCAGGGGCGGCAAGCGGTGGGGCAAGTTTCATTGTTCATCCAGATTCTAAAATAGAATCTGCAAAAGATTTTCCAGGAAAAAGAATTGCAGCACCTCAAATTGGTAATACTCAGGATGTTTCATTAAGATATTTTCTTTCTGAAAATGGATTAAAGCCTGCAGAAAAAGGTGGCTCTGTAGTTATTCTAAATGTTCCAAATCCGGACATTTACACATTATTCACAAAAGGTGATATTGATGCTGCTTGGGTTCCTGAACCTTGGGCAACTATTTTTGTCAATGAGCTTGGAGGTACTAGATTATTTTTTGAAGAAGAACTTTGGCCAGAAAATCAATTTGCATCTGTACTCTTAATTGGGAGGGCAGATTACATTGATCAACATCCACAACTCATAAAAAAATGGTTAAGTTCTCACGTAAAAACAGTAGAGTGGATTAATGCAAATCCTGATAACACAAAATTAATTTTTAATCAATTTTTAGAAAAAACATATGGTCAAACATTGTCAGATGATGTTGTTTCAGATTCATTAGATAATTTGCAAATTACTTCTGATCCAATAAATGATTCTATAATTATTTTTGCTGAACGAGCTGACTCTTTAGGTTATTTAGGTAGAGATGGATACAACATCGATGGAATTTTTTACGAGGTTGAAATGAAAAATGGTTAAGCTTGAAGCAAAAAACATTGTAAAGTATTTTCATCATGATGATTACAAACTAAAAGCACTTGATGGCGTAAACCTCAAAGTAGAAGCAGGAGACTTTGTATGTTTAGTTGGACCCTCTGGATGTGGAAAATCTACATTTCTAAGAATTGCAGCTGGATTAGAAACGCCAGATGAAGGTGAAATACTGTTTGATGGAAAGCCTGTTAATGAAACTAGTCCTGAACGGATTCTAGTTTTTCAGGAAGGAGCACTGTTTCCTTGGTTGAAGGTTTCAGATAATGTTGAATTTGGCCTGAAAATGGCAGGTGTTCCAAAAGAAGAACGTGAACAGATTTCAAAACGGTATTTGGATATGATGCAACTCACAAAATTTGCAAACTCGTACACTTTTCAGCTTTCAACAGGAATGAAGCAACGTGTAGCAATTGCTAGGGCTTTAGTGATGGATCCAGATGTTTTGTTGATGGATGAACCATTTGCAGCACTAGATGCACAAACAAGAGACTTACTACTTGTTGAGATGCAACTAATCTGGGAGAAAACAAAAAAGACAATTTTGTTTGTAACACACAATGTGGCAGAAGCTGTAGTTTTAGGAAACAAAGTTGCAATTTTCAGTAATAGACCTTCTTCAGTAAAAAAAGAAATGTCAATTGATTTTCCAAGACCAAGGTTGGTAGAGGATGAAAAATTGATGAAATTTCAACAAGAGATATTGGCAGAGTTAAAACCAGAGGTTAAAAAAAGTAGGGAGTGATTGACATGGGAAAAAATCTAGGCAAAAAAATTGCATTTTATGTAATTCTTGTTGTGGTGTGGCAAATTATTGCTTATGCAGACATTTGGCCAAACAATATTTTCCCCTCACCTCTTGAAGTAGCAGAAGATTTGGCTTATGGTGTTTCTGATGGCAGTTTGTTTTATGGAATTGGTACAAGTATGTGGAGATTAATTGTTGGGCTATCTATTGCAATTACAGGAGGTATTGTTCTTGGTATTTTTATGGCTAGAGTTGAGATTGTCAATCAAACAATTGGTTCGCTTGTTTTAGGATTACAATCCATCCCATCTGTTGCATGGGTGCCACTTGCAATCTTGTGGTTTGGATTAACAGATGGTGGAATTATTTTTGTCACAGCAATTGGTGCAATCTTTGCTGTAACAATTAACACCTATACGGGTGTAAAAAACATTGATCCGCATTATATTGAAGCTGCAAGAAACATGGGAGCAAAAGGAGATCAGCTAGTCACAAATGTTCTAATTCCAGCTGCATTCCCATACATGATTTCTGGTTTCAAACAAGGTTGGGCATTTGCTTGGAGAGGTGTAATTGGAGCAGAACTTTTGTTTTCTTTCTTGGGATTGGGATTTTTACTAAATGTTGGACGGCAACTAACAGATGTTTCTCAAGTAATAGCTATAATGCTAGTGATAATGGGAATTGGAATTTTGATTGATGGATTTGTTTTCAAACGAATTGAGAACAAAGTAATGTCTAGATGGGGATTAAGATAAGGAGCCCAAAGAACCTGTATGAATTCTAGGTCTGGGCAGAGGCAAGCTCTTTGGGTATTAATGACTCCAGTACATGCTTACACTTTTTGGTTAATAGATAGGTGTTTGTCCAAATTGAACATCAAGTCAGCTATTTCTCTTTGACCTTAAGCGAAATACCAAAAGCAAATATGATTATCACAATTGCAAAGTACATCACAGACACATAGTCAAAAGCGAATGCGATCGAGCCTGCAATCACTGGTCCAACAACAGTTGCAATTGAGAGTGTAGAGCTGAAAATCCCTGTCGATGTGGACCTTGGATTGTTCTCCATGAGATGCAAATTTCCTCCAATGAAAAGAAATCCCCATGTGGCGCCAACTAGCGCCATAAAAGGCATGGCCATCCACCATTCTGTAATAAATGATAGTCCAACAAAAACAAACGCGGTTAATCCAATACCAATTTTGAATTTAGTGACGTTTTTGATTTTAATTTTTCCTGCCATCAAATTCATTATGACAAATGCTGTCAGTGTGTTAGAAACATAAACAATAGAAATCTCGTAAAGCTTTGCACCTAAAACATCCATTAGCATTATTGGCAGTATTGTCCATACAGCTGATGCACCAATATGACGCATCAATAATGACAAGAACAAAAATCTATTTTTAGAAATTACACTTTTTATGATTCCTGGACCAATCACTACGTCTGTTGTAATATTTGGAAGCTTTGTAGTTACAAGTAAACCCATGATGAAAAATCCACTGCTTACAAGAAAGATTATCTTTTCATCATTTACTATTCCAGCAGCTACAATTCCTGCTAACCAACCTAAAGCGTGAAATGAAATTACAGATGCTACTTTGCTCTTGTCATTTTTTGCTTCGTAAGCATATGCAAGCATTGCCGGAATTGTAATTCCAGATGTTATTCCTGCACCAATTCTTGCAAGTAACAACAGAGTAGTATCATCTGCGAAATAATGCAGGCCAAAAGTTACTGCACATCCAATGAATCCAATTCGAATAAATTTTAGTCGAATTCCTTTTTTATCAGAAATTCTTCCAAAGTAAATTTCTGATAAAATTTGAGCAAAACTAAATGATGCCACAATTATTCCAATCTCAAATAGTGATTCAGTCACTCCTTTGGCTATGATTGGCATAAAAACGAAAATTATAGCAATTCCAGCGTGCTGAAAAAAAGTCGTTACTCTAACTAGATTTGTTATGCCAACTGATTGCATTAAGTGCTCACAGAAAATTGTTTTGTCACCTAATTTGAAACATACGATGAAACTTGTTTGACTTTGAATATATTGAATAAATTCTGCTACTTGAATTTATGGGAGTACTAGATTCATTCAAAACCTGCCGACACTGTGGCAGAGAATTTCTAGAATTACAAAGTAGTTTTTGTTCCGAAAAATGTGCGGATGAGTGTTCTGGAAACTAAGTCAGGTAAAAGACATTAAACTGAAACTATAACATAACATAATCTTGGCTGAAAAAGAATCATTTCTTTCTGCACTGGAACACAGAGTTTTGCTTTTTGATGGAGCGATGGGTACAGAAATTCAAAAATTTGATCCAAAACCCGAAGATTTTCCAAATGGCCATGATGGGTTTAATGATGGTTTAGTAATCACTCATCCAGATTGGATTAAAAAAATCCATAAAAGCTATTTGGATGCAGGTGCTGACTGCATTGAAACAAACTCGTTTGGTTCTAACAAACTAAAACTAGATGAATATGGATTTGGTGATCAAACCGTTGAATTTAACAAAAAGATTGCTCAACTGGCAGTTGAGGTAGCTTCAGAATACAAAGACAAACCACGATATGTTATTGGTTCAATGGGACCATCAGGATTTCTTCCAAGCTCAAATGATCCAGATTTAGGACAAAAACCACTTGATGAGATTCAAGAAGCATTTGAGCTGCAGGCAGAAGGACTAATTCTTGGTGGAGTTGATGCATTGTTAATTGAAACAAGTCAGGACATTCTAGAAGTCAAACTGGCAATTGAAGCATGTCACAATGCAATGAACAAAACTGGAAAAAAAGTTCCTGTTATTGCAAACACCACACTTGATCAATATGGAAAGATGTTGCTTGGTACAAACATTCAAGCTGCATACACTACAGTATCTGATATGGGAATCGATGTTTTTGGTTTGAATTGTTCTACTGGTCCAATTGAAATGACTCCAAGCGTTCAATGGCTAAACGAGCAAAACAGACACCAACTACTTGTTGTGCCAAATGCAGGAATGCCAGAAAACAAGGGAGGAAAAGCTGTTTACAAAATGACTCCAGACGATATGGCAAAAGCACTCAAAGACTTTCTAAAAGAATTTCCCAAAGTTCGAATTATTGGTGGATGTTGTGGAACTAACCCAAAACACATTGAAGCTCTTCGGAAAGTTATTGACGAAAAAGCTTAATCCAATTAGGGTTAAGTATTTAGAAAAATCGCGATAATCTAGTGCATATTGGTAATCCCTAGAGTAAGCTCCGCACTAAAAGCAGTTGAATTAAGACAACAACCTGCACCAATGATAATTGGTGAGCGTGTAAATACCCAGGGTTCTAAACGGGCAAAAAAACTTGTACTTGCTGATGACTTTGATGGACTAGTTGACTTGGCCAGAACCCAAGTTGAGGATGGCGCACATTGTCTTGACATTTGTGTGGCCACAACAGAACGCTCTGATGAAAAAGAATTCATGCTAAAACTGGTAAAAAAAATCAGCCTAGAAGTAGATGCCCCTCTTGTAATTGATTCAACAGATCCTGATGTCATAGAGGCTGCAATTCAGCAAATTCCTGGTCGTCCAATAATTAACTCAATTAATCTGGAAGGTGATGGAACACGCTTTAAGAAATTAGCACCTTTGATGGCAAAGTATGGTGTACCAGCTATAGCATTATGCATTGGCCCAAAAGGAATGGCAAAAACACCTCAACAAAAAGTAGAAACCGCAGAATTGCTCTATGAAACGGGAAAAAAATATGGTCTAAAACCAGAACAATTCATCTTTGATGTTCTTACATTCACTCTTGCTACTGGTGAGGATGAGTTTTTAGATGCAGGCAAAAATACATTGGAAGGTATCAAACTCGTCAAGGAAAAATTTCCAGAATCTTTTACCGTTTTAGGTCTAAGCAACATCAGCTTTGGTTTAGTTCCGTATGCAAGAAAGATTCTGAACTCTGTATTTTTACATCATGCTGTAAAAGCAGGACTTGACTGTGCAATTGTAAATGCAAAAGAGATCGTACCGTATGGAGAGATTCCAGAAAAAGAACGAAAACTCGTTGAAGATTTAATCTTTAACCGTCACCCTGATGCATTATCTGAAGTCATCACATACTTTGAAAAACTCACACCGCAAACATCTGAAACAAAGAAAGTAGACATTGATCCTTCTTGGTCTGCTGGCAAAAAAACCAACTTTAGAATCATCAACAGACTAAAAGACGGAATTCAAAACGAGGTGGTCTCTGCAATAGCAGAAAAACTATCCCAAGACATTCTTGTAGAAAAGGATGGGGTTCTGACACTAGATGCTCCAAAAGAGGTTACTCATGATGCAGCAATAAAGACACTAAATGAGGATTTGTTGCCTGCCATGAAGATTGTTGGTGACAAATTCGGAGCAGGGGAATTGATTCTTCCTTTTGTTCTAAAATCAGCCGAATGCATGAAAGCAGCAGTAGCAGAGCTTGAAAAATATCTGCTAAAAGAGGAAGGTTCAAGCAAAGGAAAACTTGTCTTGGGAACCGTATATGGTGATGTACACGACATTGGAAAAAATCTAGTAAAAACAATCTTTGAAAATAATGGATACGCAGTATATGATTTGGGAAAACAGGTACCACTACAAAAATTCGTTGAAAAAATTGATGAAGTAAAACCTGATGCTGTTGGTTTATCTGCACTGTTAGTATCTACATCAAAACAAATGCAGTTTTTTGTAGAGCATGCAAGAAAAAATAATTTTGATGTTCCAGTATTGTGTGGCGGTGCAGCAATTAACAGCAACTATATCAACAGAATTGCAAAGGAGGGTGCCATTTACGAGCCAGGAGTTTTCTACTGCAATACAATGTTTGAAGGACTCAAAACCATGGACAAGCTTGTTTCAGATGAAAAACAAACTCTGCAAAAAGAATGGAAAGAAAAACTTGAAAAATGGAAAGAAACTGCACCCAGAGCAGCTGCTAGTGAGAAACTACCCCACAGTGGAATTAAACCAGTTGAGCCGCCAACTCCACCCATTCTTAACAATCCAATTCGACTAAAATCTGATCAAATTAAGATGGATGAAGTTTGGTCATTAATTGATAAAAAATCATTATTCAAACTGTCTTGGGGTCTTCGTGGTAAAGCAGGCAAAGATTCAGAGGCAGAGCATGAGCGACTTTTAGATGAATGGAAAATTCGAATAATTCGTGAAAAACTCTTTGAACCACAAATTGTTTATGGTTATTTCAAATGTCACAACAAAGATGGAAAACTTGTAGTGGAGCACCCATCAGGCGAAGTAACTTTTGATTTTCCACGCTCTTCAAAAGAAAAACATCTCTGTCTTTCTGATTACTTTGGCCAAGATGATGTTGTCGCATTCCAATCAGTAACGGTAGGAAACAAGGTTCCAGAAATTATTGAAAAATGGAATAAAGATGACAAATACACTGATGCATATTATCTTCATGGACTTGCAGTAGAGGTAGCCGAAGCACTTGCAGAGTGGACAAATAGGAAAATTAAATCTGAATTAAAAATTGGTGAAAATCGTGGACTTCGATATAGTTGGGGTTATCCTAGCTGTCCTGATGTAATGCAACATGAATTAGTTTGGAAGCTATTGGAGCCAGAAAAATCTGGAATGACATTAACTGAATCCGGACAAATCGTTCCAGAGCAATCTACTGCTGCAATTATAGTGCATCATCCTGATGCAGAGTATTTTGTTTTGTAATGAATGCTTTTTGTTCAATCTAGTGCCAATTGTTTCAAAAAACTCGTGTGGTATTTATGTTAAAAAATGGAATTTATGTATGGAAGCTGACACAATTCCCCAATGTCCGATGTCGGGTTGCCTGCGAGATTTACTTTCTTGCTGTGCAAAGGATGTCATAGTTAGCTTCCAAATTTTTCTAACCGTATAATCGTACTATGATTATACGATTATGAAGTGTTGTTCAAAAGTTTCATAC
>JBHIUX010000037.1:0-9049 GCA_042138065.1 Nitrosopumilaceae archaeon | reverse complement strand
AGATTTCTTTTGAATCTTCAAGGAAAATTCTATCTCCTTTTTCTTTTTCTTTTCCTCCAAACTTGTTTTTCAAAAATTTTGTAATATTTGGTAATTCCGTCCGTGGTAAATTATTATGAAAATAACAAATTCCTTTTATGGGATTATAATCCATTGGAGTTCCTTTTCTATAAAGGAAAACGCCGATAAATATTGCATTTTCTTCTGGTTCTCTAATCCCTTTTATTTCCCAATTCAATAGTTTTGATTCATCATAACTAAAACTTTCCATTTCATCTGCTGTTAATTTCCAATATCTTTGCTTGCTCACTTCAAACTTTTGAAAAATAAACAGCTATAAATTCCAAACCTACTTCATTCGTATAATTCGGTGATCTCTTTTAATATTATTGTGAGGTTCATAATGTCATGGGCGTCAGGGTAACTGTGGTGCTGGATGATTCTAATGTCGAAAAACTAAGAAACATTCAAGCTAAATTACTTCGTGGTTCAACAAAATCTGTTAGCTTTTCGCATGTGTTAAACCGCGTAGTTGAAGATGGATTAAAAAAATTCAAACCATAATAAAAAATCATTTGCGCACTTCGTGCTTTTATACTTAAATTGATATAGAAAAAAGATAACCGGTTTGGTTGAGAATGTATTGTTGTCTACCTACCATCCCAACTAAATCGGCTATCTTACAAAAAATTAGTATTAGTTTGGAAGATAGATTAATTACGACTTTGTTCTCAGAATACTCGTGCCATTGTTCAAAGTACATGTAACAATTGAAAATAAGCCTGGTATTAGTGATCCTGAGGGAGATACCATTCTAAATGATTTAGTTTTAAAAGGAAGCTTTTCATCAGTTTCTAAAATTCGTTCTGCAAAAATGCTCAAATTTGATATCAAAGAAAAAAACAAAATTCAAGCAAAGAAAAAAATCCATCAACTCTGCGATGAATTAAGAATCTATAATCCAATGGTTAGCAAAGTCACAATTCAGGTTTTTGAAGGCTAATCATTTTCTGCTAAATTTTTTACGGTCCCTTCAATCAAAAGCTTGCTTCTGAGAAAAGATGTTAAATCTGTCTGTGTAATGCATCCTACAAGCTTACCCTTTTCCAATACTAACAGTCTTCGGATTTTGTTGTTAAGCATTTTTTGAATAGCATCTTCAATTTCAACAGATGGTTCAACTGATCTAAATTTGTAAGACATTATCTCTGAAAGAGGAACTTTAGATGCTATCTTATCATTAGCAACCAATTTTCTAACAAAATCACTTTCTGTAACAACTCCAATAGGTTCTTCATTTTTTAAAACTACCAAGAAACTGATCTTATTCTCATTCATCAAACAAGCTGCATCTAAAACAGTTTTATCGTGCTCAATAGTGATTACGTTTTTTTCCATAATGTCACGAATTTGTCCCATATTGAACGAGTATTCTTTTAAAATAAAATATTTTGGTTAGATTTCAATTAAATACGGCATAAATCTAAGATAAATGTGAAAGTCGGCGTTGTAGTTTTTCCCGGCAGTAACTGTGATCGGGATATGTTTCACGTCTTAAACGATGTCTTCAAAATTAACGCCCAATTTTTCTGGCATGAAAAAAACCTCCCAAAAGAAATTGACGCAGTTATTCTGCCTGGTGGATTTTCTTATGGTGACCGTCTAAGAGCAGGAGTTATCGCCGCACACAGTCCGATAATTGACGATGTTAAAAAACTAGCAAACAAAGGGATCCCAATTTTAGGTGTATGTAATGGATTTCAAATTTTGGTAGAATCTGGACTCTTGCCTGGGGTTTTGTTAAAAAATAATTCTTTAAACTTTATGTGTAAATGGACAAATTTGATTGTAGAGAATAACAAAACTCCTTTTACTAACAAACTAAAGTTGCATCAAAAGATTCCAATTCCTATTGCAAATGGAGAAGGAAGATACTATGCAGATGGAAAAACTCTGAATAAACTCAAAAAAAACAATCAGATTGTTTTCCGATATGAGGAAGTAGTTAATGGTTCATCTTGCCGAATAGCTGGTGTCTGTAATGAATCTGGTAATGTTGTTGGTATGATGCCACATCCAGAACGAGCAACCGAATCAGAAATAAATCCAATAGATAACAAACCATCCTCATTAATTTTTGAATCTCTTTTGCAAACAATAGGTGCTAAGAATTGAGTCTAGACCCACAAGAACTAATTCATCTTAAATCAAAAATTGGTAGAAAACCTTCACAAACTGAACTTCAGATTGTAGCAGCTGAATGGTCAGAACATTGTTCGTATAAATCATCAAAAAAACATCTCAAAATGCTTCCAATGAGTGGTCCATTAGTAATTTCTGAAAAAGGATATGATTCTGGTGTCTTAGATGTTGGTGATGGGTATGTTGTAACGGTTCACATTGAAAGTCATAATCATCCTTCTGCTGTTGAACCGTATGGTGGTGCTGCAACAGGTGTTGGGGGTGTAATTAGAGACATACTTTCGGCAGGCACAAGACCTATTGCAATTTTAGATGGACTACGTTTTGGTAATATAGAAAAAGATTCGCAAGCTAGATGGTTATTCAAAAATGCAGTTATTGGAATTGCTGATTATGGAAACTGTTTAGGAATTCCAACAATTGGGGGTGAAGTTGAATTTGATGATTGTTATACAAATTACGCTCTTGTGGATGTTGCTGCAATTGGTTTTGGAAAAAAAAACAGATTGATAAAAAATCATGCAAACAAAGGTGATTTAGTAGTTTTACTTGGAGGTTCAACTGGACGAGATGGAATTGGCGGTTCACAATTTGCATCTGATTCATTAGAATCTGAAGATAGATCTGCAGTTCAAATCCCAGACCCATTCATTGAAAAACTAATCATTGAAGCAATTCTTGAAGCAAGAAATCACAATCTGATCAATGCAATGAAAGATTTAGGCGGGGGAGGTTTATCGTGTGCGATTTCAGAAACTGCTGATTCTCTTTCTGTAGGAATAGAATTAGACGTAAACAAAGTTCACACAAGAGAGTCAAACATGAATACTGATGAAATAATGGTTTCTGAATCCCAAGAAAGAATGTTAATAATTACTGATAAGAAAAAACTAAAAAAATTAGAAGAAATCTGTAACAAGTTTCGAATTAAATGCTCTGTACTTGGTCATGTTACACAGAAAAAAGTAATGAAAGTTACAAAAGGAAAAAAAGAATTCGCAAACTTACCTACAAATGTTGTTGCAAATGCCCCCCTATTAGATAGGCCTTCATCAAAACCAAAATACCTAAAATCTCTTTCAAAAGAAAAAAAATTCAAAATCACAAATCTTTCAAAAACTCTTTTGAAGTTATTGTCTTCTCCAAACATTGCAAGCAAAAATTGGGTGTATAATCAATATGATCATGAGGTAGGAATAAGAACTGTCATTAAACCTGGATTTGATTCATCAGTATTACGATTGGACAATGGAAAATTTTTAGCGGCAAAAATTGATGGTAATCCAAAACAATGCTATCTAAATCCTAGAGAAGGCTCAATTGGTTGTTTTGAAGAAGCATGCAGAAATGTTGTCTGTACTGGAGCAAAACCGATTGGAATGGTAGACCATCTCCAATTTGGAAATCCTGAAGATCCAGAAATTTTTTGGACATTTTTGGAATCATTAAAAGGATTAACTGACTTTGCAAAGTTTTTTAAAATCCCATGCGTTGGTGGCAAAGTAAGCTTTTACAACGAAACCCCAAAAGGACCAATTAAACCAACTCCCTTGATTGGAGTTTTAGGATTGATTGATGGAAAACCTCTTCGACCTCAATCGATTTCACAGAATGATTTACTTGTAATTATTGGAGATACTAAAAACGAATTAGGCGGCTCTGAATATTCTGAATATGTTCAAAATTTTGTTGGAGGTCAATGCCCAGTAGTTGATTTTAAAACCTCAAAAAAACACATGGAATCAGTTCTCGAACTAATTCAAAGAAATCTGGTCAAAATGGCTCATGATTGTTCTAAAGGAGGATTAGGTGTGGCAATATCTGAGCTAGCCATGCAAAGCAAAATTGGTTGCAAAGTTTCTTTAGAAAAGATTCCTGGAGAAAAATTATCAAATGATAGAATTATCTTTTCTGAAAGTCATTCAAGGTATCTTCTTGTTGTTGAAAAAAAACATCTAAAACAAATTCAAAGTTTTTTGGAAAGGAAATCTATATCATATAATGTGATAGGAAAGTTTTTTGGCGATCAGATAGTTTTTCAAAAAAATTCCAGTAATGTGATAAAACTAAGAGTTGATAAGGCGCAAAAAGCTTGGATGAGATCGTTGGGGGAGTTAGTAGTTCATGGTTAAAGAAAACTGTGGTGTAGTTGGCATTTTCAGTCTTGATGGCTCTAATGTTATTCCTATGGCAATTGATGCACTTAGGGCCTTACAACATAGAGGACAAGAAGCTTGGGGTTTAGCTGTTCCAAACAAACCTCCATTAAAAAAACTTGGACTAGTTTCTGCTTCATCAACAGAATTTAAAAAAATTTCAGATGAATACAACTCTTCAGCAGTCATTGGTCATGTACGATATTCCACGATAGGAAAAAGCAATCTCGATAATGCACAGCCACTCAAAGTTAAGGATCTATGTGTAGCCCATAATGGAACAATTGCTAATGTTCAAGAATTAGCTAACATGGTTGGTGGCTGCTCATTCACTCCTCAAAATGCCAGCGATACTTTGGTAGCAGCTGAAAGATTAGTTTCGTTAATTGCTGAAAAAGGCCAGATGGGAAAGGCACTTTCAATATTAAAAAATGAAATGATTGGCTCATACTGCTTTACTTTTCTTTCAGATGATAACTCAGTATATGCTGCACGTGACCCCAAAGGATTTCGACCAATGGTTTTAGGACATAAGGAAGACAATAATTCTTACATTGTTGCATCAGAGTCATCAGCACTTTCAGCTGTTGGCGCAAAATTAGAACGAGATGTTAATCCTGGAGAATTAATCAAACTAAGCAAAAATGGTTTGGAAACTGAAATGTTTTCTGATGATCCAGAACGTGCTCACTGTTCTTTTGAATTTACATATTTTGCACATCCCACAAGTAACATGGAAGGTTCTAACATCTACATGGCAAGAAAAAATATTGGAAAGTTTATGGCAAAAAAATTCCCAATTGCTGATGCAGACTTGGTAATTCCGGTTCCAGATTCTGCAAGACCTGCTGCATTAGGGCTTGCGCAAGAACTCGGAGTTCCTTTTGATGAAGGTTTGTTAAAAGACAGATACAGTAGAAAAGGACCACTTCGAAGCTTTATTGAACCTCATCAAAGTGATCGAATAGAAATCAATAGGTGGATTATTCCAATTAAAGAGATAATTGATGGAAAACATGTTGTCGTAGTTGATGATAGCTTGGTTCGAGGAACAAGCTCAAAAGCAATTATCAAAGCACTAAGACGTGCTGGTGCAAAAAAAATTAGCATGTTAATCACATATCCTCCAATACGTTTTCCTTGCTATGCTGGAATTGATTTTCCCTCACAGGATGAACTTGCAACATATGTAAATGGCTCTGAGTTAAGTGAAAAAGAAATTACAGAAAAAGTTCGTTCTGATATTGGAGCTGACTTTTTAGGATATAATGATGCAGAAAATCTTGCAAACGCAGTAGGAATCCCAAAAGATTCTATGTGTTTTACTTGCTCTTCGGGAAATTATGATTCCCTTGGAATAAAACCAGAGTTTAAGACAAGAAAAGAAATGAAAGGAGAATGAACATGGAAACTGCATATGTTTTGGTAAAAAGCGAAATTGCCCATGAAATGGAGGTAATGAATGAATTGTTAAAACTTGATCTTGTTAAAGAAGCTAAAGGGACCTTTGGTGTATATGATATTTTTGTAAAAATTGAGGCATCATCTGGTAAAGAAATTGAAGATATTGTTACAAAACAAATTAGAAAAATTAAACATGTATTGTCTACAACAACTCTTTCAGTAATTCCTGAACAAGATTAGAAAATGAAAACTTCAAAAAAGATAGGTACCTTTGATGGTGCAGGGTTCTGGAAAAAATCTTATGCCCATGAGCGTGGAAATCTCCTTAGAGCAGTTCAAGTTCCAGATGATCAAATCAAAATCTTGGTAAACAAATCGTACATGGAATTGCCTGCACCACTACGTTATGAAATAGAAACAAATCCTCATAAATTTAAGAAAACTTAACTGCAAGATTGAGCTAATGTAATTAGTGAAGAATTACACTATTCTTATCGCTGGCATTGCTGGGGGGATAGTAGTAATGGGAGTTATAATTGGCCTTGACATTTCTAAAGTGGCAATAGCTACGCAAGATTATGACATTTTTGTCGACCCGCTTTTAGATGAACAAAATCTCTTTGTTATGGGAAGGGTTACGATTCAAAACACTGGCTCTCAACCATTAACTAACGTTAAAGTTAATTTTGGTGGTGGTGACGTTACAGATCTTGGAACGCTGGATCCTGGAGAAAAAGTAATTCTATCTCCTCCTTCAGATAACAAAATGGAGTTTGTTCAAGTTACCGCAGAGCCAGATATTTTTGTAAACAAAGCATATCGTTCTCCACCAAAAATGGTTGGAATGATGGGTTCATAGACTTTCCTAGCCCTTAAATCCTCTAAAATCAAAGATTTCTAATTGAAATCTCTAGGCTCAGGTAAAGTAAAAGACATCTATGATCTTGAGGATGGAACAATACTTTTCAAATTTAGTGATAGGGTATCTGCTTATGATGTAAAGTTCAAAGAAGATATCCCAAAAAAAGGCGAAGTTCTCTGCAAATTTGCAGAGTTTTGGTTTAATGAACTTCCTGTAGAAAATCATTTTGTAAAAAGAAAATCAGATACTGAGATTATTGTAAAAAAAATGCAAATGTTGCCAATTGAATGTGTGGTGAGAGGTTATCTTTATGGTAGTTTGTTTAGCAGGTGGAAGAATAATGAAATCAATCTTCCTACCGGATGTGATACTCAACTAGCTTCAAAGCTACCTGAGCCAATTTTTGATCCTACTACAAAAGCTGAACACGATATTCCAGTTACAAAACAATTGGCCATCGAGAAAGGACTTGTTACAGAAGAAGAATATGATTTTCTTTCAAAAACTTCTATAGACATTTACAAGCAAATGTCGCAGGTAGCAGAAAAAACTGGATTTATTCTTGCAGACCTTAAGCTCGAATTTGGAAAATTAGATAATAAGATTGTTTTAGGAGATTCAATTGGCCCTGATGAATATCGCTTATGGCCAGAAGAAAAATATGAAGTTGGAAAAACCCAAGAGGCTTTTGATAAACAACTGCTACGTGACTGGCTGACAGAACACGGTTATCAGAAAGAATTCGATGATGCAAGAGCACGTGGGGAAAATCCTGTTGCCCCTTCAATTCCAAACGAATTGATTCAAAAAATGACCGAAAGATATGTCGCAGCGTATGAACGGATGACTGGAAAGACTCTTTAGCTCGAATTTTGTTTTTTCTATTATTGATAATTCCCAAAAAATGTCTATCCATATCATAAATGTTTCATAGCTTTGAATTTTTTCAAATTTTCAAACCATTACAATTTTCATAAGAGTGCATTGATAATTATTGTACCAAAACTAAATTTATTGTAGCAGGCAAGAAAATTTTCGTAACGGAAAAAAATTGATGCGATTGGACAAAAAAATATGATATAACGATCTTTTAGATCATATTTTAAGGGAAGTATTAGATGTCAACACTGGTTGAAAAACAAATTCAAGTAAATCGTATTATGACAATGAATCCTAATCAAGCTCGTGCTATTGAAGAACCAGCAAGAGCAAGAATCATAAAAATTCTTTACAAAAAATCACTTAGTGCAGAACAAATTGCGAAAGCGCTAAGAAAAACTGGTTACAAAAAAGCATTAACTACGATTCGTCACCACCTTGAGATTCTAAAAGAGACTGGCTTGATCGAAATTGTAAAAATTCAAGAATCTCGTGGGGCGATAACCAAATTTTACAGCACTTCGACAAAACTATTGGGATTTGAAATTCCGGATGATTTTGACACTAAATATTCTGCTGTGATAAAAAACACCTCCACAAAAATGGAAAAATTACTCAAAAATATTGGTACAAAAACAAAGTCTAAAACTAAAAGCAAAAAAAATTCAGACCCTGACGGTTATTCTCAATATCTCTTAATGGAAATTGTAAATCGTGCAATGACAAACATTTTAGAAAATCCTAAATTCCATAAAATCTAACACCATTTATGGTTAGAGTCTTTTATTCACAAAAAACAGAACAGATTTTACAAAAATTTGAACTAACCCAGTGGAGAAAACTAACACAAGAAAAACTTGACCAAAAACATCAGGATTTGTCAGATAATTGGAAAAACTGTGCAATTGGTGAAAGAATTAGACTCGAAGGACGAGATCTTAATTCCATAAAAGACCTATCTCCTGAGGCCATTAAACTTGGTTATGACTTTTCAGTTGCTATGCAAGAAAAAAACAATGAAAAAGCCTTAGAGATCATTACAAAGATAGAACAATTACAAACTATTTGGCGAAATGAGGTCTGAAATGGATTCTAAAGCTGAAAACTTGTTCAAAAACAAAAACCTGGTTTTTATCGCAACTGTAATGAAAGATGGTGCACCACAAGTATCTCCAGTATGGGCCGATTATGAAGATGGTCACATTTTGGTAAACACTGCAGAAGGAAGAATAAAACACAAAAATGTTCTACATGATCCTCGTGTTGCAGTTTCTGTTGTATCTCATGATAATCCACTAGACATGACTACCGTCCAGGGAAAAGTTGTTGAAATAATTCCAGACTATGATTATGTTCATGCTAACAAATTAACAAAGCAATACATGGGAATTGATAACTATCCATTCAAAAGAAAAGAAGAAAAAAGAATTATTTTTAAAATAAAACCTGAAAAAGTTTTTGTTTTGCCTGAAATGCCAATGAATCAAGAGTAAAGATTAATTATATTTCTAAATTCGAATTTAGAAACATTATATTTTGAAACTTG